>JBEKLJ010000017.1:0-25733 GCA_050010255.1 Bryobacteraceae bacterium | reverse complement strand
CCGGCGTCCCTGGCCAACTGGACCGTCTGAAGGGCGCGGATCATATTGACTCCGATCCCCAGCGTGCCGAGCAGTAAGGGCACCAGGACCAACACTACAAAAGCGAACTCGATGTACGCATTCCCTCGCAACGTCTTGCGGCGCATGACAATACTCCTAGGGCGATGATCCCGCACACGGCGGATCCCGCGTCGGTTCAATGCGGTCGGCAGACCGCACCGTATACACCAAGGGAGACTTTTGCACATCTGCCGTCCAGCCTACGATTATCGGGACCAGGAGAGCGGCGGAGTAGCTCTCGACAGAGACCACCATGATGTTCCCTCCGGCGTTGGCGCTGCTTGAGCCCGAGACAAGAGTGACCGGGTCGGTCGAGTTTGGCGCAGGCGGCAGATAGTAGTTGACCTTGATCTTGCTCAGACCCGAGTCCCCCGCCAGCAGCCCCAGGGAACTCTGCTGAACCCTTGCTTTCACCGACTCCGTCAGGCAGGCTCCGTCTGGGGTGTTCGTGCCGGAGGCAGCTATCGGATTGGTCACGCCGTAACGCACGCCTACCCGAACCGCCTGCTGCAACGTGCTCTTCACGAAGATTGCCCAGGCGACGTCCAGGTAGATAAACATAAGGGCGAAGAAAGGCAGCATGACGATGGTGAATTCGATCAGTTCGCTGCCCCGGCTCCGGCGGCGCTTGGCCGAGAACGGCCGTCCCGCCGGACTAGCCGTGGGAAGGCAGAGAGCGTTGGTCCGCATCGGTAGTCCTCACACGCCGCTCGGGCGCGGCGTCGGTTGAGTCCTGGATACACTCCTAAGACGATTCAGCGCAACGGTTTCTTTACTCCGACGACGGCTTCTTTACCCCCAGGCAGCCGGGCATCGGCCTTGAGGCCGTCTACCCGCGTTTGCGGGGGTGAGGTCCCCACCGGTGAGAAAGCGATGGGCAACGGCCATAAGGCATAATAAGATCGGTTGAGACGATGGCGACCAATGGCCAAGGCGACCCTGCGAGCCCCCGCATCGCGGAGGAGGTCGCCAGGCTCTATAGCGCCAACGCGGCCGGCCTGCTGCGTTACGGGCTGGGGGTGGCCCGCGCCAAAGAAGCGGCCCAAGACGCGCTGCAGGAGGCATTCATGCGGTACTTCACGGCGCGCGCCGCGGGGCAGCGAATCCGCCGGCCGAAGGCGTGGCTGTACCGCGTCCTGCGGAACCAGCTTCTGGACCAGCGGAAGGCCTCGGCGGGGCGCAGCGAGATCGGCCTGGACAGCGCGTGGAACTCTCCGGACGGCCAGCCGGACCCGGAGTTGCTGTGCTGGAAGGCCGAACTCGCGCGCTCACTCGAGTCGGTGCTCGCGCCGAGAGAACTGGAGTGCATTCGCCTGCGGGCGGAGGGCCTGAGGTACGACGAAGTTGCCGACATACTCGGTATCCGTTCCGGCACGGTCGGGGCACTGCTGACCCGCGCCCACAAGAAATACCGGAAGATCGCCGGCTTCCGCCCCGCCGGCGCGAGCACTCGGGGCAGTATCAGCCTGAACTCCGTCAAGGAGGAGCCCTATGCACCCTAGCAGCGCGACTCTGACCGCACTGCACGATGGCCAGTTGGGCCCCGGGCGCGCCGCCCGCGTGGCGGCGCACGCGCAGGGTTGCGGCCGGTGCCGGGATGAATACCAGCGGATCGCCGCCGAATGCGGGGAGTTCCGGCGGGCAAACCTGGCCGTGGACCGAGCCGACACCCGCCCTGCGTGGGAGCGGCTGCAGACGGCCTTGGCCGAACGCGGCGCGGCCCGCGCCCCGCTTCCTGCCGCGCCCAGCGCGATGCGGGATCGAGTGCTGTCGGAACTCCGCGGCTACTTCGGCTCAGGCGCCGCCTCAAGCTTCGAGACGGTTGGCGAGCAGGAGTTGCTCGGGCGGGCGGAGACCCTGCTGGCGGCGTTTTTGGGCCAGCGCAGCGCCGCGGCGATCATCGAGGGCCTGGAACGGGGCTCGGGGCGCCCAGAGCGGCAGGCGGACGTGTTCTGATGAGTGCGGCATTGGAGCTGCGGAGGGTCGAAAACACTCCCAGGTGGATCCTCGCCGCCACTGGCGTGACAGCCACGGTGGGTCTGCTGGCGCTCTGGCCCTGGCAGCACGGCGGCGGGGCGGCCGGCGTCTACCTGTTCTTCTATCAAGGCGCCGCCCTGGTGACGGGTTTGTCGAGCGTGGGCCTGCTGTTCAGCCTCCAGGCGCTGCGTGGTTTCTCTCCCGGAGAGCCGATGCGCAAGGCGTGGTTCATGATGGCGGCTTCCTCGGCCTGTCACATGGTCTGCGGCTTCATCGCGCAGATGCTGGCGATTCAGTCGCTGGCTGATCCATCCGCCGTGGGCGGCGTCAGCGGGCCGGCCCTGCTGGGTGAGCTTCAGCGCCGGGGCCTGGCCTTCGGCGGCCCGATCCCGATGGTGTTCCTTGCGGTGGGGTTGGTATTCGTCCTGCGGGTCTTCCGGAAGTCCGGCTTGTGGGAACGTCTGACGCGGTGGGACTGGCTCGCGCTGGCGCTAGTGGGCGCCTTCGGAGCCTACCGGCTCTGCCAGGCCGGCGTGGCGATCCTGGCAGGCAGCCAACTGGGCGTCCCGGAATGGCTGAACCTGGCGAGCGGCCCGGTGCTGGCGCTCCTGGTAGGAGAGGCGTTCCTGATCCTGCGCTCGGTCGTGCACATGGGCCGCGGGCTGGTGGCGAGGTGCTGGGCGGCATTCGCCGCCGCTATCCTGCTGACGGCGCTCGGAAACGTCGGGATGTGGGCGGCCGGCCACGGCAGTCTGTCCGCACCCCTCACGGGGCCGATGTGGTGCTTGTGGTTCGCCGCCAGCGCCGCCTATGCGCTGGGCCCGACCTACCAGGTCGCCGCCGCCCGCCGTGCCACCATGCCGGCCGGTGGCTCCTTTGATCCACTGAGTATCGGCGGGTTGCCCGCTGGCGGGATGCGCTAGGCCGCGGCGCGCTGAAGCGCCCCGTGCCGGGCGGGTTTGAACCGCTCAGGCAGCACGCCGGCCCGGCTTGGGCGCCGGCGCGGGCTTGGGCGCCGGCGCGGGCTTGCGGGCCAGCAACCACACGCCGCAGGCCAACAGCGCCAGCGCGATCCACTGCTCGACGACGAACGGGCCGAGACTGCGGTTGAACTCGTCATGGGCGCGGAGGAACTCCACGAGGAACCGCGCCGCCGGGTACAGCACCAGGTACAGCCCGATGATGGCGCCGGGACGATGCGCCCGGCTGAAGCGGCGGTAGAGGATCGCGAAGATCACCGCCTCGGCCGCAGCTTCGTAGAGCTGGGTGGGGTGCAGCGGCCTGCCGAGCGGCACGCCCACCAGGCGGTTGGACTCGGGGTTGCTGAACGTCACGGCCCAGGGCAGGCTGCATTCCTTTCCCCAGCAGCAACCGGCAGCGAAACAACCGATGCGGCCGATGGCGTGGCCGAGCGCGATGGCGGGCGCGAAAACATCCGCCGTGACCAGCCCGGGCAGCTTCTTCCGCCGCATGTAGAGGAACGCCACGCCGAGGGCGAGCACCAACCCGCCGTAAAAGACGCCCCCGGCCCGCAAGGTCGTCAGCGAGAAGAGCTCGCGGGGATTGCTCGTGTAGTAGCCCAGGTCGAGCAGGACCAGCAGCAGCTTGGCCCCGGCGATGCCGGCGAGGGCCACGTAAATGCCGAGGTTCAACACGGTTTCGCGGTCGAGACCGGCGCGGCGGCCCAGCCCGGCCGCCATCCAGAGCGCGGTGAGGAATGCGATCGTGATCAGCAGCCCGTAAGTGGGCAGGAAGAAGTCGCCGATGCGAAAGACGATGGGGAACATTTAGGTGGGTTCCGGCGCGCGGCGGGCGCGCAGCATGTCCAGCAGAACCAGGGCGGCGCCGACCGTGATGGCGCTGTCGGCCAGGTTGAACGCCGGCCAGCGGAAGTCGCGCACGTAGAGCTCGATGAAATCGGTGACGGCGCCGTGGCGGAGGACGCGGTCAAAGAGGTTGCCGAGGGCCCCGCCCAGAATCAGGGCGAGGCCGAGCCTCGGCAGCCGGCTGGCGGCAATCCGGCCTTGAAGGCGCCACAGGAGCGAGGCGATAATCACCAGCGCAGCCGCCGTCACCGCCACCAGAAAGAAGGTCCGCCAGCCGGGGTGCGCGCTGGAGAACAGGCTGAACGCCGCACCCTGGTTTTCCGTGTGAAGGAGGTCGCAGAAGCCGGGGATGATTGTGCGCGTCTCCCAGGCGGGAAGGGCGGCTCTGACGAGCAGCTTGGTCAACTGGTCGCCGGCGAACACGCCGAGCGCTATGGCAAAAGCGGACAGCCGGGCGTTCATTCCGAGCTCTTCAAGAAATCCGAGACGGCCAGGGCGCACACCGCGCAGACTGTCGGGAGGGCGGGGTCCGAGCCGATGTCGGTCGTGTACTTCCAGCATCGCTCACACTTGAGACCGGCGGCAGGGCCGATCTCGACCGAGAGATCCTCCCCGCCCGGCTCCAGCGCCACCTGCGAGACGATGAAGAGCCCCGGCAGCTCGGAGGCGTACTCCTCGAGCAGGGGCAGCAAGCCGCCGCCGGCGCGGAGGGTGACGCGCGCTTCGAGCGAGGAGCCGATCTGCTTGCCCTCGCGAGCCGTCTCGAGGCTCTTGAGCACGCTCTCGCGCACCTGGATGAGACGGTCGCGGTGGGCCATGCGCTGACGCTTCGATTCGGACAGGCCGGAGGTGAGCTCCTCCGGCTCGGGGAAGAGGCCGAGGTGGACGCTCTCCGGCGCTCCGGCGGGTTTCTGCAAGTGCTGCCAGACCTCGTCGGCGGTGTAGCTGAGGAGCGGCGCGACCAGCCGCACCAGCGCGTAAGCCAGGCGGTAGACGGCCGTCTGAGCGCTGCGGCGCGACTTCCAGCCGGCGGCGTGGGTGTAGAGCCGGTCCTTGATCACGTCGAAGTAGATGGCGCTCAAGTCGATGGTGGCGAAGTCGTACACGGCGCGGTAGATGCGGTGGAAGGCGAAGTCCTCGTACCAGCGCCGGCAATCTCGCACGAGCTGCTCGGCGCGCATGAGGATCCACTGGTCCAGCTCCAGCAACTCGTCGGCGGGGACGGCGTCGCGCGCGGGGTCGAAATCCGAGAGGTTGCCGAGCGCGTAGCGGAAGGTGTTGCGCAGCTTGCGATAGGCCTCGGAGAGGCGCTTGAGGATCATGGGCGAGATCACGATGTCGTCGGTGAACTCGGCCGAGGAGACCCACAGGCGGAGGACGTCGGCGCCGTACTGCTGGATCAGCTCCTCCGGCTCGATGAAGTTGCCGAGGGACTTGGAGAGCGCGCGGCCCTGCTCGTCGAGCGTGAAGCCGTGCGTGGCGCACTGCCGGTAGGGAGCGGAACCCCGGATGCCGGCTCCGACCAGGAGGGAGCTGTGGAACCAGCCGCGGTACTGATCGCCGCCCTCGACGTAGAGGTCCGCGGGCCAGGGCAGGCCGTTGGCCGGCGTGAGCACCGCCAGGTGGCTGGAGCCGGACTCGAACCAGACGTCGATGATGTCGGTCTCCTTGCGAAACTGCGCACCGCCGCAATGGGGGCAGCACACGCCCTCGCCGATCAGCTCGGCGGCCGTGCGCTCGTACCAGACGTCGGCGGTGTGCTGCTCGAACAAGGCGACCACGCCGTCGAGCACGCGGCGGTCGGTGAACGGCTGGGAGCACTTCTCGCAGTAAAAGACGATAAGCGGCACGCCCCAGACGCGCTGGCGCGAGATGCACCAATCGGGGCGGCTGGCGATCATGTTCGAGATGCGCTCTTCGCCCCAGGCGGGCATCCACTTCACGGCGCGGATGAGCTCGAGGGCGCGCTGGCGCAGGTTGTTCCGCTCCATGCCGATGAACCACTGCTCGGTGGCGCGGAAGATGGTGGGGTTGTGGCAGCGCCAGCAGTGCGGGTAGCTGTGCTCGAGCTGCTGCTGGCCCAGGAGCGCGCCCTGCTGTCGAAGGATCTCGACGACGAGCGGGTTGGCGTCCCAGACGGTCTTGCCCAGAAGCGCGCGGGGCAGCGCGCCGGCGGCGCCCTCGGCCTCAAAGAAGCGGCCGGCGGCGTCCACCGGGCAGTAGGTCGGGAGGCCGTACTTCTGCGCCGTGACGTGGTCCTCCTGACCGTGACCGGGCGCGGTGTGAACGGCGCCGGTGCCCTGGTCGAGCGTAACGTAGTCGGCCAGCACGCCCACCGAGTCGCGCTCGATGAAGGGATGGCAGAAGACGGCGCCCTCGAGCCGTGAGCCTGGGACGCGCGCGAGAATTCTGACTTCCCCCCAGCCGCAGGCGCGCGCGGTCTGCTCGACCAGATCGGCCGCCACCAGGTAGACGCCGCCGTTGACTTCCACGGCTGCGTACTCGTAGCGGGGGTGGAAGGCGATGGCCAAATTGGCCGGGATGGTCCAGGGCGTGGTTGTCCAGATGAGGCCGTAGACCGAGCGATCCACGAGAGCCGGGTCGATGCTGCCCGGATCCGAGACCAGCGCAAAGCGCACCCAAATGGACGGGCTGGTGTGGTTCTCGTACTCGACTTCGGCCTCGGCGAGCGCCGTGCGGCAGTGCACGCACCAGTTGACCGGCTTCAGGCCCTTGTAGACGTAGCCCTGGTCCAGAAACTCGACGAAGGCGCGCGCAATGGCGGCTTCGTAATCGGCCGTCATGGTCAGGTAGGGCTGTTCCCAACGGCCCAGCACGCCCAGGCGGCGGAAGCCATCGCGCTGGATGTCCACCCACTTGCGCGCGAACTTCCGGCACTCTTCGCGGATCTCCAAGACGGTCATGCGGGCCTTGCGCGGGCCCAGCTCATTGTCGACGCGGATCTCGATGGGCAGGCCATGACAGTCCCAGCCGGGCACATAGGGGGCATCGAAGCCGGCCATGGTCTTGGACTTGACGATGAAGTCCTTCAGGACCTTGTTGAACGCGGTTCCGGAGTGGATGCGGTTGTTGGCAAAGGGGGGGCCGTCGTGGAGGACGAACATGGGACGGCCGGCCCTGGCTTCCCGGATGCGGTCGTAGAGTCCGGCTTCGTCCCAGCGGGCCAACATCTTCGGCTCGTTCTGCGCCAGGTTGGCCTGCATCGGGAAACTGGTCCTGGGCAGATTGAGAGTCTTCTTCAGATCGACGCTATGCTCTTGCATTTGAGGAACAAACCATTATAGCGGGCGGGGTTGCGGCGGCCCGTAACATCCGCGGGGCGCGGCGCACCATTAAAGCGTTCGGCCAGACGTCGGCTGAAGCCGACGCTGCAAGCTGAAGCTCGCGCCACAACAGGAGCCGCGCCGGCTTTCGGACGGATCACGGGCGGTCTGGTTGCGGCTACGCCGCGCTGCAAGAAGATCGGGCTAACGGCTCAGGTCGAAGACTGTCCAGGTAGAATTGAGAATTCGGATGTCCTCATTGCCCCAACCCGCTCCGGCGCCCGCGACGCCGCCCGGGCAACCGCCGCCCCAGCCGCGGATTGTGCCGTCCCCCACGCGGCGAGGACCGTCGCGCTGGCGGGTTTGGGCGCTCGTTGCCGCCGCCGGCATTCTGGCGGGAGGGCTGTACCTGGCGCTGAGGCAGGGACAGGTCGAAAGCACCGGCTCTGCGGACCTGGTTCCCATGGCCAGCATGGCTAGCGGTCCGATGGAGCGCATCGTGCGTATCTCGGGCCAAACCTCGGCGCGCAACTTCGCCACCATCATGGTGCCGGTATTCCGCGGTCCGGATTCCGGCCGCGACCTGACGCTGATGAGGGTCGCCAAGCCAGGCTCATTCGTCAAGAAGGGCGATCTGATTGCGGAGCTCGACCCGCAGGCGCTGCGCGACCACATCGACGACCTCGACGACACCGTCCAGCAGGCTGAGAACGACGTGGCGAAGAAGAGGGCCGAGCAGGAGGCCGAATGGGAGGCCTTGCAGCAGGACCTGTGCGTCGCCAGGGCAGCATTCGACAAGGCGCGTTTGGATCTGAGGGCCGCCGAGGTCAAGACCCCGATCGAGCGCGAGCTGCTCCAGCTCGCCGCCGATGAGGCCGAGGCCACCTACAAGCAACTCCAGGTGGACGTGGCCCGCAAGAAGGCAGCGGACCTGGCCGAGCTGCGCATCCTCGAGATCGCCGTGGCGCAGCAGAGGATACACCGCGGTCGCCACGTCGGCGACCTCGCCAAGTTCACCATGCGCACGCCGATGGATGGGCTGGTGGTCATGCTGCAAGCCTGGCGCAGCGGCGAGATGAAGCAGATCCAGGAAGGCGACCAGGTCTATGCCGGCCAGCCGTTCATGAGGATCGTGGACACCTCCAGCATGCAACTGGACGCCGTGGTCAGCCAGGCCGATTCGAGCGAGCTGCGCGTGGGGCAGGCGGCCACGGTGGGGATCGACGCGTTTCCCGGCTTGCAGTTGCGCGGCCGGGTTTACTCGATCGGGGCGCTGGCGGTGAAGGGCATCTGGGACACCTACTACATCCGGAACATCCCCGTACGCGTCAGGATCGAAGGCAGCGATCCGCGGCTGATTCCCGACCTTTCGGGCTGGGCGCACGTCCGCATAGACGGCCTGGCCAGCGCCACGCTCGTGCCGGCCGAGGCGATTCACCGGGAGGCCGGCGCCGAGTACGTGCTGGTGAAGCGCGGGCAGGGCTTCGAGCGGCGTCCGGTGGAACTGGGCCTGCGCACGCCGACCACGGTGGCGGTGCTCTCCGGAGTGCGCGCGGGCGAGCAGGTCGCGCTCGGCGCGGTGAAGTAGCGAGCCCGCACTTCTGGTGGCGGGTCAGTTTCCGATTTGCCGACGTTTCATCCATGCGGCCTGCGAAGCCCCGGGGATCGCTTGTTTTCGTGATGGGCGTTTCAGGGGATCGATCCCGCAGTGGATAGGCTGGCAGGCCTCAAACTTCCCGGAAGGCGACTTCTGGACCACGCCGCAGCGGCTCGGTTCGGTCGCGGGCAACTTCCGGATGACCCGTGATCCAGGACCAACCGCCGGCGGATGGCAGCAGGGGTCACTTCGGGGAACAGGGCCAGGCGGATCGTAAACGTTGACCCGCTCTGGTTCGGTTGTGACGCCGCCCTAATCCACCGTGACGACGATGAGTGACGCGTCATCCTGGAAGTTGCCGTTGCAGAAACGCGAGACGTCCTCAAGTATTCTGGTCCGGATGCCCTGCGCACCCAGGCTCCGGGCGGCGCGAGCTGATGCCATCACCCGTTCGGCGCCGAACTCCTCATCGCCTTCGTTCGCTGCTTCTGTCACCCCGTCCGTCGTCAACAACAGGCAATCGTCCGATTGCAGAAGGAAGCGCCGCTCCTCGTACTTCGCGTCCGGGAAGAGCCCCAGCGGGGTGCCACCTTCAGCCAATACGATCGCCGAATCGCCCCGCAGCACGATCGGCGAACAATGGCCCGCATTCTCAAAACGCAGCGTCAGGGTTTCGCTATCGATGACGCCATAAAACAGCGTCACGAACTTCCCGGGCGCCACGCTGCCGCACAGGACCTGGTTGAGCTTTTCGCACAATGCGCCGGGTCCGGTGATGCCCGGCGAAAACGCCCGGACCGCTGCCTGCAGATTCGCCATGAGCAGCGCGGCGGCCATCCCCTTGCCGGAAACATCCGCGAGGCAAACAGCGATCTGCCCGGGCGCCAATGCCAGCACGTCGAAATAATCTCCGCTTACCGAGCGCGCCGGCTGCCACGCACAGGAAACCTGCAAACCCGTCACCTGCGGGATTTCGCGAGGCAGCAAATGGGCCTGGATTTCATGGGCTGCCTTGAGATCCTCCTCCTGCGTTTGCAACTGGATCTGTCCCAGCGTGACCTGGTTTTCGAGTTCTCGATTGCTAGCCCGCAGGCGGGCGCGGCCCTTGGCCGACACGTAGATCGACACCCCTGCAATCAGCGACACGAACGTGCACATTTGAATGTCATCCCAGTCGATCCCGAGCAGGCTCCCGGCTGCCCGCCCGGAGACGAGGCGCCACGCCAGAGAGGCCAGATAACTGCCGATTACGCTGCCCGGAATGAGAATGGCAAGAAACGCCAACCAGTCCCAGGGGAAAGCCCGGCCCTCGTAGACTTGTGCGGTAACCCTCAGCCAGATGGATATGAAGTTGCCGGCAATGACGGCGAAAAGAAGGGGCGCAAGGCTTGCGCGGCCGAGAATCAGCCAGTACATGCCCGCGACCGCGAGGCCCACGGCCAGAAGCATGAGCTGGAATTTCCAGAAACTGATTCTTTGGGATGCTCTCATTCCGGTAGCTGGCTGAAGTGGGACGCTCATCAAGGGACCCTTTAGCATCATCCCATCTTCAGCCGGTCAACTCCTGAGTGGTCAGCAAACCGGAAGTTGGCCCCAAACGGCGATCTGGGAAGCGACGCTCGAAAGGTCCCCACAGGTCGGCTTGGCACCGCTGATCGCCGGTGCTGGCATTTGGCCGCGTAACGCCCAAACCGGAAACTGACCCACTACCGCATTTCTCACCAACGACCTGCTGCGGCGCGCCCCTGCCTGCCCCACGGTTAGCGGCCAGCCTCTTGCTGACGCTCGGGGAGCCGCACATTCGCATCCGCTGCCCGGAGCGCCCTCGATGGCTCAGGGTCGCTGTGACAACACCTCTGGCTGTCCTGAGCCGAGGTGTTTCCGATCAAGGCTAGCTAGCCCAACGCCAGCCTGGCGCCGTTTGCCGCGCAAACGTGGAGCAGCGGCTCGAGCGCATCTCGAACCGGGTTGGGCGGGTCGCTCACGATCCCTCTGAGGCGTTGAAGCTGCCGTTTGTCAGCGGCCAGCCCGAAGAGATGTACTCCTCGATCCTGGCATGCAGCTCCTTGACGACCGAGGGATGCTCGCCGGCGACGGTGTGAAGCTCCTCCGGATCCTTCCGCAGATCGTAGAGCTGCGGCTTGTACTCGCCCTGATATTTCTCCCTGTTCCAGACCGCCGAGTAGTTCCACTCCTTCGTGCGCACCGACGCGATCCAGGAGTACGCCGTGACGATATGGTCCCGGGCGTTCGTCCGCTGTCCGGAAACGTAGGGCCAAAGATCTTCGCCGGTGAACCGGGCGGGCGGCTTCAAGTTGAGCCGGCCCAGGATGGTGGGAGCGACATCCGGAATCTGCGCAAAACCGGGCGCCTTCCCGCCGGCGAGCCCGCTTCCGGGCGTCCGGATGAGCAGTGGAATGTGCGCGACCTGCTTGCGCAACCGCTCCGGCCCTTTGACGAACTGCCCCTGCTCGCCGAGCAACGCGCCGTGATCGGCCAGAAACACGACGACGGTGTTCCCGGCCAGGCCCAGTTCGCCGATGGTGTCGAGGATCTTGCCGAACCAGTGGTCCACGGCGCTGGCCTCGCCGGCGTAGTTTGCGCGCAGCCGCTCCACTCCCTCCGGGGGCACAATGACGTCGCTGTACGGCGGTTCGGGCCAGGTGTGCGCGGCCGGCTTCTTGAGGTACTTCTCCAGAAACTGCTCCGGGGGATCCCAGGGCTCGTGCGGATCGAACGCTTCCACGTGCAGGAAGAACGGCCCCTGATCGTGGTTCTCTTTGAGCCAGCGAATGGCCTTTCGCGAGGTGATCTCGACGATAGACGCGCCTTCCTGAAGCCAGCGCCTGCGGTTGGCGGTGTACTGGTTCAGGAAGTTGCGGAATTCGGACACGCGCTCGCGCGCGAACTGGCGGTTCAGCTCGGGGCGGTTCAGATACTCGGCCGGATAGAGGTCGAGAAAGTCGGGCAGCTTCCGCGGCGCCTGAGCATAGTAGTCGATCTCCTGCCCGCGCACCCATTCGTAATAGCCGTAGCCGCGGTGGAAGCTGCGCCCGGGGCGCTGAAGATGCGGCACGTCGGCGATCAGCGCCGTGCAGTATCCGGCTTCGCTCAGGACCTCGCTCAGGGTTACATCCTCATGAAACAGGTCGTGCCAGCCGGGAAGTTGCACGGGCTCGTGCTGGCGGTAGTAGTGCAGCGGCACGACTCTCCGCCCGGTCACTAGCTGCCGCCGCACGGGGATGGTGGGGAGTCCCTCCGGGTACGCGTCTTCGAAGATCACCGATTGTTCGGCGAACCGGTTCAGGTTGGGCGCGTCCACCCACTGGCTGCCGTAAACGGCGAGGTTGTCGGCGCGGAAGGAGTCGGAGACGAGCAAAACGACGTTGAGACCGTTCCCTCGCTGCTCCGGAGGCCGCTGCCATTGCGAACCCGCCGATGGCGCGGGGCGCCGCTCCGCGACGCCTGCCGATGGCAGGCCGGCGAGGCCCGCCAGGGCCGCGCCGCTGGTCTTGATGAGGTCTCTTCTTGTTGTTCCGCTCATAAGTAACTCCACCGTACCCGCTTCAATTGCGCCCGAGAACGCGCAGGGCGTCGCGTACCCCGCACCGACAGGGGAACCGAAATCGGAACCTGGCCGGAATGTCCATCTTGGCGGCCGGCCTGCGGGACAGTATACACCCACTGATCTGGTGCGTAGTCTGCGAATTCAGCCACGAAGAATGTCACCGAGGGGGGCAATGCTCCTGGCTGATTCTCGTTGCAGAGATGGGGACAAGCACCGTGTACGCTCCAGAGCCGCCTCGGAGACAGTCTAGCCCGGATGTTTCACCAGCAATCTGCTGCGGCGCGCGATAGGGCGTCTGTGGCACGGGTGGGCGGTCACAAAAACCGGGTACAGACAGCCACTTTTCGCTCCCGCGAGTCGATTGTCTTCAGCCAGATGGGAGCGCGAAAAGTGGTGGTCTGGCCCCGGTTTTTGTCGACGGTCGTGGTGAGAAAGGCGAGCTGGCCCGCGCTGTAGGGGCCGATCATGATCGGCCCCTACGGGAGCCGGATGGTGACCGGCTGGCGGCCACGTGGGAAAACGGGTACAGGCAGCTCTGTCGACTCGCTGCGCTCGGGACAGAGTAAGCCTGGCCCCGTTTTAGCCCTCTCAATCGATCGTGATGACGATCTTGCCTTTATGCTTCGCCGCCCCAAAAAGGCGGAAGGCCTCACGCGCCTGACTAAACCTGTAAGGCCCATCGATCACAGGCACAAGCTTGCCGGCTTCAAACAGTTCGCACAGGTAGGGCAAGCCCTTGTTCGGCTTCAACATCACAAGAAAGACATTCTTCTTGATGAGCCGGCCAATCCAGGGACCCAGCAGGCCAACCTGCGCCAAATGCGCGGTTCCGCCGACCGTGGCATACGTCCCGCCGGGATTGAGTGCACGCGTGTAATCGAATAGCGAACGATTGGTCTTGGTATCCAGAATCAAGTCGTAGCGCTTGCCGCTCTTTGTGAAATCCTCGGTTCGGTAGTCGATGACGTGGTCAAAACCGATGGACCGCATCATGTCCAGCTTCTCCGCGCTATCGACACCAGTTACTTCAACGTCATGTAGCTTGGCGATCTGGATCGCAAACGTCCCGACGCCACCGCCGGCGCCATTGATTAACACCTTTTGCCCGGGTTTAAGCGGCCCTCTCGCGAACAGGCCTTGATAGGCCAGCGTCCCCGCCTGCGGAATCGCCGCGGCTTGTTCAAACGTCATGCGTTCCGGCTTTCGCGCGAGCGCGCTTTCGGAGGCGCACACATACTCCGCAAACCCACCAAACCCGCTGCGGCACAAATCGCCAAACACTGCATCGCCCGGCCGGAATCGTTTCACTTCGTCCCCGACGTTTACCACTCGCCCCGCTACGTCGCTTCCGATGATCTTCTTAGGTCTAAAGAGACCCGCGATTATGCGATTCACGCCCTTGCCCTGAACGAGCCCCCAATCCCAATCGTTGATGGATACGGCGTGGATCCTGACCAGGACTTCGTTCTTCTTCGGGGCGGGTTTTTCGATTTCTCTGATTTCCAGAACTTCCGCTGAACCGTACTTGTCGTAGAGAAGCGCTTTCATGATGTTCTTCTCCTCAAGGTCCGAAATTTAAGCCCGCCTTCGCGAGCCGCCGGTGTCTTCGTTCGTCCAAGCGGCACACCCGCGCTGCCCGGCGCGCAACGTCCTGTTGGACCTCGCCGGTCTCAATCAGTAGAGCCATCGCGAGCACGCGCTTGCGGAAGTTGTGTTTGTCGAGCTCACGTTCCAGGACCAGTTCGTTGTCGGATTTTGCCTTCGGAAAGCCCCGCCTAGCGGGCGTTTCAGCATGTCACCTTACCATGGCCGCAGTCGATCCTTTTCGGCCAGCCAGGATTCATCATACGCCAGGCGGCTCCAGCGTCTGGCGGTAGTTCCAGGGCATCAACTCCGCGGGGTTGGCCGTCAGTTCCCGGGCATGCCGCTCGAACTCCGTCAAATAATCGAACGAGTTGGCGCCATATAACTGGCAGGTGTGGATCAGCGTCATAAACAGGTCGCCCACCTCGGCCCCGTGCAGCGTCCTGAAGACTGTCGAGGCGGCAGCTGTCCGTTCGCGGATGCCAAACGACGGCAAAGCCCGCGCCACAACGGACGGGTGGGCGGTCGCAAAAACCGGGTACAGACAGCCACTTTTCGCTCGGGCAAGTTCATTGTCTTCAGCGAGATGGGAGCGCGAAAAGTGGTGGTCTGGCCCCGGTTTTTGTAAGGCCCCTACGGGAGCCGGATTGTGACCAGGTGCTGGCCGCGCGGGAGCAAGAGGACGTGGGCCGAGGCGCCGGGCGCCAGCTCGAGCGCCGCCGGCACGCTATCCACCTCGAGGCTGAGCGGCTGGCGATCGAGCACCGCGAGGGCGCGCGAGAAGCTGGCGTAGGCCAGCTCGAGATTGCCTCCGGCCACGGCGGCGCTCTTGAGCTCGCCGTTGAAGTCGATGAGACGCGCGGCCGGCTCGCCGCCTCCGGGCTCAATCAGGTGGGCGCCCGGCGGCAGCCAGAGCAGGTCGCCGTCCCGGGCGGGCCACGGGCGCCCGTCCACGCGGGCCGGGCCTTTCCAGGGGACGCCGACGCCGTGGCGGGATTCGACCGCCAGCCCCGGGCCAATGCGCTCGACGCGGCTGACCGCCGAGGTGGCCGCGGGCAGTAGGGGCAGGTCGAGCGGCAGGACGGAGTTCTCGAAGTACAGCGCCACGCGAGGGAAGGAGCACGAGGCCATGCTCAGGAGCTGAAACAGCTCGGTTCCGGTCTGCTTCTTGGTCGGGTAGACGTCCTGGTAGCGCTCGACGACGTTGATGTCGATGGCGAGCTTGTCGGTGCGGTGGGTGAGCGGCCGGTAGCGCCCGGCGATCTCGGGGTAGCGCTGGGGGCCCAGATTCCAGATGGTGGCCGGGTCCTCGACCATGAAAGTGAACTCGTGCTGCTCCAGCAGCGGCAGCACGCGCGCGGCGTCGGCGCCGATGGCGTCGCGGATGCCCGGGTCGAGGCGGTCATCGACGTGCGTGAGAACCATGTCCAGGTGCAGCTTGGTGCGCCTCACGGCATCCATCTCGGCGATCCATTCGGCCTGGATGCGGCGCGCCAGCTCGGCGCGGTAGTCCAGGAACGCGCGCAGCCGCTCGGGCTTGGCGGGGGCGCCGGTGAACAGCTCGATCGGGTCGAAGCCGCGTAGCTGGCGGAACTCGCCGCGCACGTCGTCGTTCATGGGGGTGAACCGGGAGGGGTTGGCGGCGCCTTCCAGCGACTCGAAGTAGAGCTCGGCCAGATTCACTCCGTCCCAGTCGAAACGCGCGATCAGCTCCCGGATGCCTTGCGAGGCGGCGCGGAAGCAGTCGCGGTTGGCGAGATTCATGAGCCGGCGCCAGTCCAGGTGGGCGTCTTGCAGAATGGCGGTCTTCTCGCGCCACTCGGGATGGCCGTTCCAGAAGCTCTCGCTGACGTGCGGCAACTCCAGCCAGGCGTAGACCAGGATGGCGTTCCGGTGGCAGGTCTCGATGAGCCGGTGGAGAAAGGCGTCCCGGGCGGGGTCGGGTTCGTAGTACTGCCAGACGGCAACGTGCAGCGCCGCGATGCCGGCGGCGCGCCAGCGGCGGGCGAGGTAGTCGAGGTCGGCGCGGCTGCGGTAGGCGGAATCGAAGAACGCCCAGAGGCGGCGCGAGCGAAACGGCGGCTGCAAGCCCAGATCGCGCAGCGCGTGGAGCAGGTAGGGGAAGCGCTCGTAGCCGCGCTCGCCCGGGCCGGCGGCCACCCACAACACGGCGCCGGCGCCGCGCCGCAGGCCGGCCACCAGCGGCGCTCCCTCGCGCCGCTCACGCGCGAAGAGCCGGGCTTCCGGAGGGATCTCGAAAACCGGCAGCTCGAGCGGGCGCTCCCAGACGATCCGCAGCTCGGGCCGGTGAAGGTCTTCGACGCTGCGGATGACCACGCGGCGGGCGCTGGCCCGGAATCCGAGCGCTTCGGCCGTCTCCGAGCGCCCTTCGAGGATGATGAACGCGCCCGCTTCGGCCCGTGCCAGCCACCCCGCCGCGCCGCTCACGCCCGGCCGCACAACGTAGATGTCGGCCGGGCCGGCCTGCTGCTGCTGGAAACCGACCGAGGAGAGGATCTGCGGCCAGCTCCCGGGGCTTTCGCCAACCACCGAAAACCAGATGGGTTGCGCGGCGGCGGAGCAGGCGAAGGTCATGAAGAGGGCGCAGAGCCGGAGGAATGAAAGACTCCGCTCCCTTACGGTCGCGGCTCGGTGAATGGGGACACGTTGTGGCTGAGCCGCGAGCGTGAGTGAGCGGAGTTGTTGGTCCCTATCTGGTGAGGGCATAGGAGAAGCCGGCGCGCAGGTCGAAGAACACCGGCTGGCGGGGGCTTTGAACGGGGCGCAGGTAGGCGCCGCGGAGCACATTGACGGAAAAGACCAGCGAGGGCGTTAGCGCATCCCAACGCAGCCGCAGGCCCGGCCCCAGCTCGAAGAAGTTGGCCCATTCCTGCCGCCCGCTGTCGAAGGTCAGGTTGCCGTTCCAGTAGGCCTGCGCCCGCAGGCCGGCGGCCGCCGGAAGCGTGTAGCCGGTTTGGTTCTGCGAGTAGACCAGGAAGTCGTTGCCGAAGCGGCTGACGAAGACGCCGTCCAGGTGAGTTTCGGCGAACCAGCCCGCGGCTTCGTCGCCCAGCAGATGCCCCTTGCCGCGGGCGAAGGCGACACCGCCGCGGTAGTCGGACACCGCGCGGCCGCGCGTGTTGGCGCCGGTGTAACGGATGGCGCTGCCGGCCTCCGCCCAGGCCATGGCGCCGTGCCAGTAACGCGTCGCCACGCCCAAGGCCACCAGCAGCGAGCTTTCCGATAGGTATTGCGGCAGCGCCTCGCCGGTGGTCCCGCGCGTGTCGCCGATGAAGCGCAGGGAAAGGTAGGGCCGGAAGGGCAGGTCGCCGAGGCGCAGGTCGGCCTTGACCTGCCCGTAGGAGAACAGGTCGTGCCAGCGCGAGGAGTAGAACGGGAAGGCCCAGGCCGTCAGCCGCCAGCTCGCGAACTCCGGGCGCAGGCCGCGGTAGGCGCGGCTGGCATCGGCGGCGATGTCCGGATCGGGGCTGCGGCGCGCCAGCTCGAACCAGCGCACGGCCTGCTCGTCCTGGCGCAGCAGGTTGTAGGTCCAGCCGAGGCGGAGCATGACGGCGAAGTCCGAGGGATCGGCCTCGTGCGCGGCCTGGAAGTATCTGAGGGCGTCGTTGAGATAGCCCGCCTTGAAGCTCCGCTCGCCCATCTCCTTGGCGCTGATGCCGCCGTCCGGGCTGGGGTCCGCGGCGGCGCGCCGGCGGCGCCGCAGCTCTGCGGGGAGGCGCAGCGCCGCGCGCACCTTGGCGATCAGCTCGTCGTCATCGGACTTGAGTACGCGGTCGAACGAGGCCAGCGCCCCGGGGCGGTCGTTCCGCTCCAGCAGCAGGAAGCCCAATTGGGCGGCGGCGAGGAGGTCGGCCGGGGCCTGGTCGGCGACCGTGCGGAACTCGCGCTCCGCCTCCGCTTTCTGTCCCATCTCGAGCAGCAGATAGGCCAGCTCGCGCCGCAGCTCGGTGTTGCCCGGGTCGAGCGCCAGGGCGGCGCGGAACTCCGGCACGTAGGGGTAGCGGGGCTCGAGCAGCTCGCGGGCGCTCTCGGCGACGCGCGCACGGCTGCTGCGGGAGGCCGCCAGGAGCGCGGTACGGGCCTCCGCGGCGCGGCCGGCCCCGAGCAGGAGGCGGGCAGCATCCACCAGCAGATCGCGCTCGTCGGGCCGCAGGCGCCAGGCGGCCAGGTACTCGTCGGCGGCCGGGGCGAGCTCACCGCGCTGATCCAGGAGCCGGGCCAGCTCGACGCGCGCGCTGAAGTTCTCCGGCGACCGGGCGACCACGGCGGACCAGCGGGCGATGCCCTCCGCGAGCGGCCGGTCGATGTTCTCAAAGGCCCGCTCGGCCGTGGCGCGCGTTTCCGGGCTGCCGGTTTGACGGAGGCGGTCGAAGGCGCGCCGGGCCTCGGCCTGCCGCTTGGTCTCGTAACACAGAAAGGCGAATTCCAGGGCGATGCGCTCGTCGGAGGGATCCAGGCGGATGGCCTCGGCGAACTGGTCGCGCGCGGCCTCGGTATCGCCCGTCTGCAAGAGCGCATAGCCCAGGTCCTTGCGCAGGCCGGCGCTCGCGGGCGCAGCCGTGATGGCCTCGCGGAACAGGGCGATGGCCGCGTCCCAGTCCCGCTCCCGCAGGGCCTCGTAGGCGCGCGGGGCGGGCGCCTGAGCCAGGGCCGCAGATACCAGTAGCAGGAGAATGGCCGTGCGCGGCACCACGTAGTATTAGTGGCCCCGGGCCGGCAATTCTCGCGCGCAAGCAGCGGGACCGCGCCAACCCTGAGAGCGTCACCGGGCTGCCGGGCTGGCCCGACGGCGGCGCGGGACGCTGCGCGAAGCCGGCAGATTCAAGGCGCGCGACGGGGCGAGCCCGCAGGTCCGTGACGGATCGAGGACTCACCCCGAGCGCAACTTGAGAAGATGCCGGCCTCCCGCAAGCCGCAGCCGAAGGCGTGTGAGAAGATCGTGCTGGCATGCCACCCCGCGTGCGGATTCGCGAAGCCGGGTCTCAGATATACTTCAAAGTGAGAGTCCGATTGGAGGTTCGTCCCATGAAACGAGTTCTAGGCGCGTTTTTCGCGCTCGCTTTGCCGGCACTCTGTGCCGAGGCGAGCATCGTCCCTCAACTGGTCCAGCACTGGACGAAGTCGAAGGCCTACACGCTGGCGGTCGCCGAGGCGATGCCCGAGGAGGGCTACGTTTCCAAGCCCAACCCCGAGCAGATGACCTTCGCCCAGCAGCTCGAGCACATCGCCGGCGCCAATGCGTACTTCCTGTCCATGATCTCGGGCACGCCGTCCCCTATCGGGAAGCCGGAGAAGCACGACAAGGCTGCCGTTCTTCGGATGCTGAACGAGTCTTACGACTACGTCATCAAGAGCCTCGGGAGTCTCACGCCCGAGCAGCTCAACCGCGAGGTGGCGATGGAGGGCATGCATATGACGGGCCTGGACGCGCTGCTGCTGGCCATGGACCACACCACGCATCATCGCGGCCAGTGCGTGGTCTACCTGCGGGTGAAGAACATCAAGCCGCCGGACTACCGGTTCTAGCCCGAGCGGGGCGAGGGCGGGGAAAGGCCCGGCAGGCGTTGTGCGACACGTCGGCTGAAGCCGACGCTGCAAGCTGAAGCTCGCGCCACGACAACCGCCGCGCCGGAGCGGCGGCGGGATCCCGCCGGCCCCACCCGTTACACTGATAGGGTGCCGGCGGCGGGGCAATTCACCCTCCGACAATTCTTCGCGCCGAGCGGCTTGCTCTCGCGCTGTCACCCCAGCTACGAGCATCGCTCCGGGCAGCTCGAGATGGCCGAAGCCGTCGAGGCCGCGCTCAACGACCGGCGGCACCTGGTGGTCGAAGCGGGCACGGGAACGGGCAAGACGCTGGCCTACCTGGTCCCGGCGATTCTCTCCGGCAAGCGCATCGTGATCTCCACCGGCACGAAGAACCTCCAGGAGCAGCTCTTCTTCAAGGACGTGCCGTTCCTCCAGCGGCATTTGGGCGCCGAGCTGAAGGTCTGTTACATGAAGGGGCGCGGCAACTACGCCTGCCGCCAGAAGATCTACGACGCCGAGAAGGAGCCGGTGCTGGCGGGCCTGGAGGAGGTGGCCGACTTCGAGATCATCCGCGCGTGGGAGAAGACCACCCAGACCGGCGACCGCGCCGAGATCAAGACGCTGCCCGAGAGCGCCACCGCGTGGGCCAAGCTCGACGCGCGGCGCGAGCTGTGCAGCGGGGAGAAGTGCCCGCAGTTCGAGCGCTGCTTCATCACCCGCATGCGGCAGCGGGCGCTAGAGAGCGACATCGTCATCGTCAACCATCACCTGTTCTTCGCCGACCTCGCCGTCAAGGACCAGGAGTACGGCGCGATCATCCCGGAGTACGCAGCGGTGGTGCTCGACGAGGCGCACGAGATCGAGGACGTCGCCGGCCAGTACTTCGGCCTCTCGGTCAGCAATTACCAGCTCGAGGAGCTGAGGCGCGACGTCTCCGCGGTGGCGCAGCGCAAGGGTTTCGGCTCGCGGGAGCTGGATCAGATCCTGACGGCGTCGGGGGAGGCGGCCATGCGTTTCTTCGCGCTGTTCGAGGAGTTCGAGGGCCGCAGCGGCTTCCGCGACCAGGCGGGGCTCCTGGAGCAGCACGGGGAGGAATACTCCGGCCTGCAGCATGGGCTCGATCTGATGGCCGCGCACCTTCAGCTCGTCCAGCCGGCGCCCGAGGAGGCCATCCCGCTCGTCAGCCGATGCGTTGCGGTGTCCGACGCGCTCAAGACGTGGATGGCGGGCAACGACCGCCGCCTGGTCTACTGGGTGGAGCGCCGCGGGCGCGGCACGTTCCTTCAGGCCACGCCGATCGACGTCTCCGCGATCCTGTCCGAGAAGCTGTTCAACGCCGTGCCCACGGTCATCCTGACCTCGGCGACGCTGGCCGTCGGCGGCAACTTCGATTACGTGAAGAGCCGGCTGGGGCTCGGTTCCGCGCGCACGCTGATCGTGCCGCCGCACTTCGACTATCCGAAACAGGCGCTGCTCTACGTTCCGCAGCATCTGCCCGACCCGCGGCACCCCAGCTTCGTGCGCGCGGCTTCGGAGGAGATCCTGCGGATTCTCAAAGCCAGCCGCGGCCGGGCGTTCGTGCTGTTCACCAGCTACCAGCAGATGCGCGCGGTGCACGACCGGGTATCGTTCGAGATCGACTACCCGGCGCTGCTCCAGGGGACCGGCCCGCGCACGGCCCTGCTGGAGGAATTCCGCTCGACGCCCCACGCGGTGCTCTTCGCCACCGCGTCGTTCTGGCAGGGGGTGGATGTGCCAGGGGAGCAGTTGAGCTGCGTGATCATCGACAAGCTGCCGTTCGCCGTGCCCAACGACCCGGTGGTGGAGGCGCGCATCCGCGCCATCCACGAGGAGGGCGGCAACGCCTTCTACGAGTACCAGATCCCGCAGGCCGCCCTGGCGCTGAAGCAGGGCTTTGGCAGACTCATCCGCAGCCGGATGGACCGCGGCGTGCTGGCGCTGTTGGATAATCGAATCAGCAAGCAACGCTACGGCCGGGTGTTTTTCGAGAGCCTGCCGGACTACGGGTTCACGACCAGTCTCAGCGAGGTAGAGAGCTTTTTCGATGTTTGAGGTTTCCGTGGAAGAGACCTTCGCCGCCGGGCACGCGCTGCGCGGGTATCGGGGCAAGTGCGAGAACGTGCACGGCCACAACTACCGCGTGCGTGTGACCATCCAGGGCCCGGAGCTCGATGCGGCCGGCCTGCTCATCGATTTTGTCGAAGTGAAGCGCCTCCTGCGCGCGGTCATCGAGAAGCTGGATCACCAGTTCCTGAACGATGTGGCGCCCTTCGACAAGCTGAACCCTTCGGCCGAGAACATGGCGCGGTATTTCCACGAGGAGGTGAGCCGCGACCTGGACGCCGGCGCGAGGCCGAACCGCGTGCGCCTGGCCGAAGTGAAGATCTGGGAGACGGATACGGCGACGGCGACCTACCGGCTGCCGTAGCTGAAGGCGTGTGAGAGGATCGGGCTAGCGCGGATGTTTCACCAGCAATCTGCTGCGGCGCGCGATAGCAGCCCGTGGCACGGGTGGGCGGTCACAAGAACCGGGTACAGACAGCCGCTTTTCGCTTGCGCGAGTCCATTGTCTTCAGCGAGCTCGGAGCGCGAAAAGTGGTGTCTGGCCCCGGTTTTTGTCATGGGGCCCTCTCATCGCGCCTCGCAACGATCGCGGTGAAACATCCGGCCTACCGCCCGAAGTAGGCGGCGTTCTCCTGGGCGAAGGCGGCCCACTTCTCCGGGAGGTCGTCCAGGGTGAAGATCGCCGAAACCGGGCAGACCGGAACGCAGGCGCCGCAGTCGATGCACTCCACCGGGTCGATATAGAGCATCTTCTGCCCGGCGAAACTGGCCTCGTCCTTCTTGGGGTGGATGCAATCCACCGGGCAGGCGTCCACACAGGCGGTGTCCTTCACCCCGATGCAGGGTTCCGCGATCACGTAGGCCATAGACTCCTCCGCTCAGCCATCCTCTGGGGGGATTCGATTCCGAGTCTAGCATAGGAGGCGGCCAAAATCGGAGTGCAGCTCTGGCCGTAGGACGACGGCAGCCCGGGCGCGCGGAGGCCCCTTCGTAGCCGCAGGCTACAAGCTACAGGTCCGCCGGCTACAAGCTACAGGCCGCAAGCTACAATGTGGTCATGATCCCCCCAGTGCGCAAAGCGGTATTCCCGGCGGCCGGTTTGGGCACCCGGTTTCTGCCCGCGACGAAGGCGCAGCCGAAGGAGATGCTGCCGCTGGTGGACAAGCCGCTCATCCAGTACGCGGTCGAAGAGGCGATGCACTCCGGGATCCAGAACATCCTGATCGTGACCGGGCGCGGCAAGAGCGCCATCGAGGATCACTTCGACGTGAGCTTCGAGCTGGAGCACCTTCTGGAGACGCGCAACCAGAAGGAGCTGCTGGCCACCGTGCGCGACATCTCCGACATGATCGACGTGGCCTACGTCCGCCAGCGCGAAGCGCTCGGCCTGGGACACGCGGTGCTGCGCGCGCGGGCCCTGGTGGGCAGCGAGCCCTTCGCGGTGGTGCTCTCCGACGACGTGATCGAGGCCGAGATTCCCTGCCTGCGCCAACTGCTGGACGTCTACGAGCTCTTCGCCGCGCCGGTGGTCGCGCTGATGGAGGTTCCCAAGGAGCAGATCTCCGCCTACGGCGTCGTGGACGCGGACCCGGTTTTGCACAACGGCTGCCGCGACCGCCTCTACCGCATCCGCAGCATGGTCGAGAAGCCCAAGCCGGATGAGGCGCCGTCGAACCTGGCCATCATCGGCCGCTACGTGCTGACGCCGGAGATCTTCCTGTCGCTGGAGGCGATCGAGCCCGGCTCGCTGGGCGAGCTCCAGTTGACCGACGGCCTGAAGCACCTGTTGCGCAGCCAGCCGATTTACGGCTACCGCTTCGAGGGGACGCGGTACGACGCCGGGGACAAGCTTGGCTTCCTGAAGGCGACGGTGGAGTTCGCGCTACGCCGCCACGACCTGGGCGGGCCGTTTCGGGAGTACCTCAAATCCCTCAATCTGCGGGAGTCAACGCTCGCGAAGTAACCGCAGGCTCATCCACCAGGCGAAGGCCACGCAGACGCCCGTTGCCAACCAGATCAGGGAAGCAGGCGAGAGCCAGGCCTGGAGCATGACACCTCCGATCGCCGCCAGGGCGGAGTATCCGAAAACGTCCAGGACGCCCGGGAGCCAGTCCCACCGCCCCTCTCTCTCCCACTCCACCCGCCGCATGACCCGCTGGCTGAACCCTGCGGACAGCGCGGGCTGGCCGATGGCTTCCGGCAACGCGGCTTCGATCTCGCTCTGGACTTCGAGGAACGCCCAGCAGTCCTCGCACTCGGCCACGTGGGCCTCGACGCGGCTGCGGCCCTCTGCGGAAAGCGCGTTCTCGCAGTACTCCAGGATCAGCTCTTCAAACCGACGGCACGGCATGGGCGGCTCCCTCCTTCCTGGGCGCCACTATCAGCGCACCCAGTTCCTTCTTGCCGCGATGCAGGAAGGTCTTCACGGTGCCCAGGGGCAGGCCGAGCGTTTCAGCCACCTGCTCGTATGAGCGGTCCTCTAGATAGAACAAGGTCAGGACGTGACGGTACTTCTCCGGCAGCCGGGTGAGCAGGTCTCGCATTTCCAGTTCCCGGCCGTGCGGGTCTTCACGCGCATGCTGGGATTCGGCCGCGGCGCGCACCTCTGCCACATCGAGAGACACGGCCCGCCTGGCCGCCTCGCGCCGGCGCCGGCTCAGACAGGTGTTGCGGGCGATGGCGAAAATCCAGCTCCCGAGCGACGCCTCCCCCCGGTAGCCCGGGAGCCCCTTCCAGATTCTGACGAACACTTCCTGCGTCAGGTCCTCCGCCGCCGCGCGCTCGCCCAGAATCGAGTACGCCAGCCGGAACACTTTGGACTGGTACGCCTCCACCAGCGGCTCGAACTCGGCCACACCAGCCATTATCAGATTTAGACTCCCCGCCTGCCGGAAAATGTTTCAGCGGCGGCTTGAAACAAAACGGACGGCTCGGATGGTCTCATCCTTTGAAAGGACATCCCCATGAACGAATGGTATTCGAATGCCCCCAACCTGGTCATCCCGGTCGTTGCCATCCTGCTGCCCGTGGCAATTGTCGGCATATCCCTGTACTTCCGTAATCGGGAGCGAGAAATGATTCACCGCGAGCGCCTGCTGGCGATGGAGAAGGGTTTGCAGCCACCGGTCGATGTGGCGCCCGTGGCGTTTGGCCGGCACGAGCACGGCCGGCACGAGCACGGCCAGCGCGACTACCTTCTGCGCGGATTGATCTTGCTCTTCATCGGCCTCGGCGCGTTCGGTTTCATGTTCGTGTCACCAGAATTTTGGGGGGATCACATGAACCCGCACATGCGAGATTCGTTCTTGGCTATGCCGTTCTTGGCAATCATCCCCGGTGCGGTGGGCTTAGCGTACCTGGTGGCCTACGCCATCGAGAGCCAAAAGCAGCCGCCGCGTCCGCCGGTCCCATAACACGCTGGTATCATGAAGCTGCATGCCGCCGCCGGAGGGCCTGCCCCTAGTGGTCATCGTGGGCCGGCCGAACGTCGGAAAATCGACCCTCTTCAACGCCCTCGTCGGCCAGCGGCGCGCCATCGTGGGCGACGAGCCGGGCATCACCCGCGACCGGCTCCACGGCCTGGCCGAGCACCGCGGCCGGCGCTTCGAGGTCATCGACACCGGCGGCATTATCCCCAACGACGCCGAGCACATTCCCGCGCAGATCCTGCGGCAGGCGCGGGTGGTGCTCGAACAGGCGTCGCACGTCATCTTCCTGATCGACGGCCGCACCGAGATCACCGGCGCCGACCGCGACCTGGCCCGTCTGCTGCGCCAGCTCGGGCGGCCCGTCGCTCTGGCCGTGAACAAGATCGACGTCCCCATGCGAGAAGCGCTCATGGCCGATTTCTACTCGCTCGGCTTCCGCGACCTGTTCCCGGTCTCGGCCGAGCACCGGCTGGGCATTGACGAGCTGCTCGACCACATCACCCAGGACATTCCCTCGACGGAACCCGAAGAGCGGGTACAACCGAAACAGACCATCAAGGTGGCCATCATTGGGCGGCCGAACGTCGGCAAGTCCACGCTGCTCAACACGCTGATCGGGGAGGAGCGCGTCATTGTGTCGCCCGTGGCCGGGACCACCCGCGACGCCGTGGACGCCGCCGTGGAAGAGGACGGCGTGCGCTACGTGTTCGTCGACACGGCCGGCATCCGCCGCAAGGGCAAGACCAAGCTGATGGCCGAGAAGCTCAGCGTGGT
>JBEKLJ010000016.1:0-25835 GCA_050010255.1 Bryobacteraceae bacterium | reverse complement strand
CGAGGACGGCCCAGACACATCAGCGTAGTAAAGCTGCCGGGCGTCAGGCGCGATGGGCAGCGCGGTGACCATGGAAGCATCCGCACGCGAGCCGGCGCCCGCAGTGACAGAGCTCTCGGCTTGCGCGGCGGCGCGCGTGGCAACCCCGGACGTCTCAGGCGACGCGGCGGCGAGCTGGACGCGCTTATCCTGGACACGCAGGCTGGCGACAGCGGCGGCTGGCGGAGGGGGCGGCTGTGCTGCCACTGGCGCTGGAGCCGCGGGCTGCTGCGTTACGATTGGCGCTGGAGCCGCGGGCGGCGGCAGAATCCGCGCGAGCTGGCGCTGCTCCGTGCCGGCCGGAAGCGGCTCGCCGGCCCGCTTCGCGTGGAGCGCCTCGCGGGGTTGGTCCTTCTCAATGACCGGGCCCGCGGCGGCCACCTCCTCACTGCGCAGCTCTGCTTCCTTTCTAGTTCTCGACAGGGCCTCGCCGACCGGAGCGGTCACGGCCTGCGGCGGCTGGGCTGGCTTGGCATCGGCGGCCCTCTCGGGAGGCACTGGGGCGGACACAACACGCGGTGACTCGAGCCTTCGGGCAACCGCCGCCGGCGCCTGGGGCGAGACGGAAGCCGCGCCCCGCCCGCCGCCTCCCATCTGGACCGGGGCGGAGGGCGCGCGCAGCCTGGCGGCGACGGGAGGCTGCACAGCGGGCGCCATTAGTTGCCGGGGTGCGGCGACGGGAGGCTGCACAGCGGGCGCCACTAGTTGCCGGGGCGGGGTGAACCTGGCGAGCTGAGTTGCGGGGATTTCGGCGCGCCGGACGAGGACGAAGGCGACGATGCAGGCAGCCGCGAGGCCGCCGGCCAGCGCCCAGGGCAGCGGGCGGCGCAGCAGCACCAGCCACCATCTGGCGCGCCGCTCCTCGCGCAGCTCCGCAAGCAGGCGCGCGCGGCACTGCGGGTCGGCGAGGGTGTCGCGCAGTGCTTCTTCATCGGCCAGGGCGTCGAAGAGGGCCTGATCGTGGAGCGCGGCCTCGAACAGGGCGACGCGCTCGGCTTCGGTCAGCGTGCCCGCCGCATATCCGCCCAGCAACTTGTGGAGGTCTTCGCGCCTCATGGCCGGTCCTCCCGGGCAGGCGCCTGCGCCGCCAGGCGAAGTGAAAAACCGTGAGGGCGCTCCCAGCTTCCGCCGAGAAGCGCGAGGGCCTGCTGGCGGCAGCGGAAGTCCCAGGTGTAGATCGTGTTGATGGAACGCGCGCCCATGACCGTTTGGATCTCCGAGTAAGTTCTGCCCTCCAGCTTCAGCCGCAGCAGTTCCCTGCACCGCGGCGCCATGCGGCGGACGGCCGCCAGGAGCCGGCCCGCGATTTCGTGGCGCGCGGCGAGCACTTCGGGGTTGTCCCGGCCGTCGGGCAGGGGCAGATCGTCCACGCTCACCTGCGTGTGCTCACCGCGGCGCACCGACTTGCGCACCGACGCCATCATCTTGAACCGCACGATCTTAAGGCAGAGCGGCAGGAGATCCTCGAGCCGCTCCAGCTCGGAGTATTTCTCATGCAGGAGGAGCAGCACCTCCTGCGCGAGATCCTCGGCGAGATCCCTCTGCAGACGAGATGCCGCGAAGGCCACAATCCTTTCGCGTAACGCGGCGAGGATCTCGTCGCGCGGGGTCTGAAGGCGCGCTTCGACGGGGCCAGAAACATTCATACCGGCGGCGTAAGGCTTAATCATACTGCTGGTGTAGACACCGCGGAGCGAGGATCGGTTGCGGGGGCGCCGGCCGGGCGGCCCGCGTAGTATCCTGATTTCCCATGGAACTAAAGGCGATTCGGCTGGAGGTGCCCGAGGGGGGTAACCTCATCGTCGGGCAGACGCACTTCATCAAGACGGTGGAGGACATCTACGAGGCGATCGTGAACACGGCGCCGCAGATGAAGTTCGGCATCGCGTTCAACGAAGCCTCGGGCGCCTGCCTGACGCGCGTGGAGGGCAACGACGAGGCGCTGAAGGCGCTGGCGGCGCGGAACGCCGCGGCGCTGGGCGCGGGGCACACCTTCGTGCTGGCGCTCCGGGAGGGCTACCCCATCAACGTGCTGGGGCAAATCAAGGACGTGGCGGAAGTGTGCTCAATCTTCTGCGCGACGGCGAACCCGGTGGAGGCGATCGTCGCCGAGACCGAGCAGGGGCGCGGCGTGCTGGGCGTGGTGGACGGCTACCGGCCGAAGGGCATCGAGCAGGAGGCGGACGCGCAGTGGCGGCACGAGCTGCTGCGGAAGATCGGGTACAAGAGGTAGAGCACCCACCGCTCGCGGCGCTCGCGGTGGAAGCTGACAGCTTCCAGCTTCCAGGTATCAGCTATCAGCTATCAGCTTTCAGCTTCCAGACATCAGCCCGGAATCGGCTATGATAGGGCCGCGGCTGCGCCCAGGAGAGCGCGAGGGACCGGCTGGTTCCCCGCCCCCGAGGTGGCGCGAGAAAGAGTGGCATTCTGGAGGAGTGGCTCAGATCCCTGAACCGAGGGGGCGAGTGATTCAACCCAGAATGGCAGAAGACACAGAGGACGACCATGGCGAACTACTACGCTGAGAACCGCGAGAAGTTTCTGGAGGGCTTGAAGAACTGGTTGCGCATTCCGTCGATCAGCGCGCTCACCGAGCACAAGGGCGACGTGCGCCGAGCGGCCGAGTTCGCGCGCGAGGAGCTGCGGGCCGCCGGCCTGGAGAACGCGGAGCTGATCGAAGGCCCGGGCAACCCGCTGGTCTACGCCGACTGGCTCCACGCGCCCGGCAAGCCCACGCTGCTTCTATACGGCCACTACGACGTGCAACCGCCCGACCCGCTCGAAGAGTGGAAGTCGCCGCCGTTCGAGCCCGAGATCCGCAACGACAATCTGTACGCGCGCGGCGCCTCGGACGATAAGGGGCAGACCTATATCCTTATCAAGGCCGTCGAGGGCCTGCTCAAGACCGAGGGCAAGCTGCCGGCCAACGTCCGGTTCCTCATCGAAGGCGAGGAGGAGGTGGGCGGCGAGCA
Source organism: Bryobacteraceae bacterium (assembly GCA_050010255.1). Lineage (GTDB taxonomy): Bacteria > Acidobacteriota > Terriglobia > Bryobacterales > Bryobacteraceae > JBEKLJ01. The sequence goes on along the minus strand of JBEKLJ010000016.1, from coordinate 22,824 downwards.
CATCGAGAGTTATGTGGCGAGCAGGCCGGCGCGGCTCCAGGCGGACGCCGCGGTGATCTGCGATACGGAGATGTTCGCGCCGGAGCTGCCCACCATCTGCGTCGGCCTGCGCGGCCTCATCTACACCGAGCTGTTCGTCCAGGGGCCGGATCACGACCTGCACTCGGGCGTCTACGGCGGCGTTGCGCCGAACCCGTTCATGGCCATTGCCGAGATCCTCACGGCGCTCAAGGCGCGCGACGGCCGCATCCTGATTCCCGGCCTCTGCGACCGCGTCCAGCCGCCGAGCAAGGAAGAGAGCGAAGCCTGGGCGCGGCTGCCGTTCGATCCGGAGGAGTACCGCAGGAAGGAAGTCGGCTCGACGGAGCTGACGGGCGAGCCCGGCTACACGATTTTCGAGCGCACCTGGGCGCGCCCGACGCTGGAGGTCCACGGCATTCGCGGCGGCTTTACCGGAGAGGGCGCCAAGACCGTCATCCCGGCCCGCGCGGTGGCGAAGGTCAGCCTGCGCCTGGTGGCCGACCAGCGCCCCGAAGAGGCGTTCGAACAGTTCAAAGCGGCGGTGGCCCAGGCCACCCCGCGCGGCGTCACGGTTGAGGTGAAGCTCATCCACGGGGCCGGGCCTTCCCTGGTCAACCCGAACAACGACTTCATCCGCGCCGCCGCCGGCGCCATGGAACAAGTCTTCGGCGCCAAGACCGTCTACATCCGCTCGGGCGGTTCGATCCCCATCGTGGGCTCCTTCGAGCGCCAGCTGGGCGTCCCCAGCGTCCTGATGGGCTTCGGCCTGCCGGACGATAATCTGCATTCGCCCAACGAGAAGTTCCACCTGCCGAACTTCTACCGCGGCATCGAGGCGGTGGCGCGGTTCATCGGCCTGGTCGGCGGCCTGACGGCGGGCCAGAGCCGCAAATCCGGGGGATAGCCGGATGCCAGGACGGCTGGGGGTCATCACCGGCGCCTCGAGCGGCATCGGCGCGGCCTTCGCGCGCGCGCTGGCGGGGCAAGGGTTCGACCTGGTGCTGGTGGCGCGCCGCCGGGAGCGGCTCGAGCAGCTCGCCGCCGAGCTCGCCGCCGCGCACGGCATCGAGGTCGAGCCGCTCGTAGCGGACCTGGCCGACGAGGCCGAGCTCAAGGTGGTCGAAGAACGCGTCGCGCGCGCGCCCTCGCTCGAGCTGCTGGTCAACGACGCCGGCTTCGGCACGCGCGGGCGGTTTTTCGAGGCCGACCTCGCCGGCCAGGACAGGATGCACCGCCTGCACGTGCTCGCCACCATGGGGCTGACGCACGCCGCGCTCGCCAACATGGTGCCGCGCGCCAGGGGCGCCGTGATCAACGTCTCCTCCGTTGCGGGCTTCATCCAGACCGTCGGCAGCACCAGTTACTCGGCCACGAAGTGCTGGATGAACAGCTTCACGGAGGGGCTGTATCTGGAGCTGAAGAGCGCCGGCTCGCCGGTGAAGGTGCAGGCGCTGTGTCCCGGCTTCACGCTCTCGGAGTTCCACGACGTGGCGGGCGTGGACCGCAAAGTGATCCCCGCAGGGCTGTGGATGAGGGCCGCGGAGGTGGTCGCACGGTCGCTGGCCGGGCTGGAGCGCGGCGAGCTGTTCGTCGTGCCCGGCTGGCGGTACAAGCTCGTCGTGCACTTGGTTCCGGCATTGCCGCGCTTCCTCCGCCACCCGGTGCTCATCTACTACAGCCGCCGCGCGCGGCGCGAAATGGCGGCAGACTGAGCGAGAGAGCGCGCCGCGGACGATTCGCGTGAGATCGCCGCGCCCGGACCAGGATATACTTGGACCTTCTGAAGGGCCCAACCATGAGCACTGCACTTCGATTATTCTCGACGATTTCAATTGCGGCCTGCGCCCTGGCAATGGCTGCGCCCCCGGAACGGCGCGTCGCGTTCAATGATGGGTGGCGGTTTATGAAGGGCGACGCCGCGGGCGCCCAGCGCCCGGAGTTTGACGATTCCTCCTGGCGGCGCGTCCAGGTTCCGCACGACTGGGCCATCGAGGGCCCCTTCGACATTCAGTACAATTCGCACCTGGGTGGTCTGCCGGTGCACGGCACGGCCTGGTACCGGAAGCGCTTCGCCGTGCCGGAGGGCGCCGCCGGCTCGCAGTATTGGATCGAGTTCGACGGCGTGATGTCGAACTCCAAGGTGTGGCTGAACGGGCAGGAGCTGGGCGGCCGCCCATACGGTTACATCGGCTTCGGCTTCGACTTGACGGCCCACCTGCGTCGCGGCGGCCAGGAGAACGTGCTGGCGGTGCGGGTGGCGCCCGAGGACCAAAGCTCGCGCTGGTACCCGGGCGCGGGCATCTACCGCAACGTCTGGCTGGAGACAACCGGCCCGGTGCGCGTGGCGCGGTGGGGAACGTACATTACGACGCCCAAGGTCACGGACCAGGCGGCTACGGTGGCACTGACGATCGACATCGAGAATCGGAGCGCGCGGGAGGCCGCGCTGGTGCTCGAGACCACTATCGAGAACGCACGGGGCCAGCGGGTGAGCAAGGCGCAGGTAATAGTGAGGGTGCCGGCGGGTCAGACGAGCAGCCACGAGCAGAAGCTCACCGTCGTGCGTCCGGTCAGGTGGGACGTCAACCATCCCGTCCTCTATCGCGCCGTGACGGTGCTCAGGAACCTCCGGGCCGAGCTGAATCCTCACGCGCCTTCCTCCCTTTCAGAAAGCGCCCGCGAGCTGCTCAGCATGCGCGGCCGGGGAGTGGTGGATCGTTACGTGACGCGGTTCGGAATCCGCACCATCGGCTTTGACCGCGAGAGAGGCTTCCTCCTGAACGGCCGTCCGATGAAGCTGAGGGGCGTCTGCCTGCACCACGATTTGGGCGCGCTCGGCGCGGCCGTCAGCCGGCGGGCCACCGAGCGGCAGCTCGAGATCATGAAGGCGATGGGGGTGAACGCCGTGAGGACCAGCCATAACCCGCCGTCGCCGGAGTTGCTGGAGTTCGCCGACCGCCTGGGGCTGGTGGTGATGGACGAAGCCTTCGACATGTGGCGCCTCCCCAAGGTGGCGAACGGACATGCAAAGTACTTCGACGAGTGGGGCGAGCGCGACCTGCGCGACATGCTCAGGCGGGACCGGAACCACCCCAGCATCGTCCTGTGGAGCATCGGCAACGAGGTTCTGGAGCAGGAGCGCCCGCACGGTTGGAAGATTGCCAAGCGGCTCACCGAAATCTGCCACGAAGAGGACCCGACGCGGCCCGTGACCGCGGCCTTCAACTACTGGGAAGGCGCCATCCGGAATGGGTTGGCCGATCAAGTGGACCTGCCGGGTTTCAACTACCAGCCGATGAACTACGAGCAGATCCGTCGCGAGCATCCGAAGTGGATCATCCTGGGCGCGGAGACGGCATCCTGCGTCAGCAGCCGCGGCGTCTACCACCTGCCGCTGGGGAAATTCCAGAAGCACGAGTCGTTGCAGGTTTCCAGTTACGACATCATGGCGCCGCGCTGGGGCTACCCTCCGGACGTCGAATTCGACGCGCAGGACCGCTTGCCGGGCGTCCTGGGAGAATTTGTGTGGACGGGCTTCGATTATCTGGGCGAGCCGACGCCCTACGAGGATCGGGGTAGCAATCCTGAGAGTCCGCTCAATCCGGATTGGCCTTCCCGCAGCTCCTACTTCGGGATCGTGGACCTATCCGGGTTCCCCAAGGACCGCTACTACCTCTATCAGAGCGTCTGGACCGATCGGCCGGTGCTGCACGTCCTGCCGCACTGGAACTGGTCCGGCCGCGAAGGGCAGATGATCCCGGTGATGGTCTACACGAACGCCGAAGAGGTGGAGCTGTTCCTCAACGGACGCTCCCTGGGCACGAAGCGGCGGGGAGTGGACACCGTGGAGATTCCGCTGGGCGCGAGGGTGAGCCCGACGCTGAAGTTCACCACTAGGTACAGGCTGATGTGGCAGGTTCCGTATGCGCCTGGCGTGTTGCGGGCGGTGGGCCTGCGCAAAGGCGTCACGCTGACCGAGGAGGTCCGCACCACCGGCAAGCCCGCCCGCGTGCGGCTGCTGCCCGATCGCGCCGTCATCCGCGCCGACGGCGAAGACCTCTCCTTCATCACCGTGAGAATCGAAGACCAGGACGGGAACCTGTGCCCGCTGGCGGATAACCTGGTGAAGTTCCGGGTGGAGGGCGCCGGGCGCATCGCGGCCGTGGACAACGGCAACGCGGCGAGCCTGGAGCCGTTTCAGGCGGATCAGCGCAAGGCGTTCAGCGGCATGGCGCTGCTCATCGTGCGTTCCGAGCGCGGCCGCCGGGGCGCGATTCGCGTCACCGCCAGCCCGGAGGGGCTTTCCTCCGCGCAGGCGGCGCTCAGGGCCAAGTGAGCCGGCGCACCGCCGCGCCGATGAATATCCCTTCAGGTCGAGCAGAAGGATCTCCCACCGCCTATAATATAGACATGGCCCGACATTCGGAGAGCAAGCGGGTCCAGGGCCAGATCGAAGCACGCAGAGCGGGGCGCCCATCACGCCAATTGCGCTCTTCTACAACCTATCCGACTGAAGTCGAGCTGCTCCGCAAGAGGGAACACCTGCTGCTGTCCCGGACCCGCGTTCTACACGATCTGGAATCAACCCAGAACCCGCGCTACAAAACGATGCTCAGCGCCGCACTCACGCATCTCGACGAGGAGCTGGCGCGCCTGCCGGCTTTGGGATTCGTGACCGCGTAGCAGCTCCTGGCGGAACTAGCCCGATCTTCTCACACGCCTTCGGCTGCGGCTTGCGGGAGGCCGGCAAGGCGCAGGACAGTTGCGGTGACGGTAGTTGAGGTCGAAGGCGTCGAGCTGTACCTGGCTCATCGCGACCAGATCCTGGTTCGCTCGGTCGGCCAGGAGCAGGCCATGCGCCAGCTTCTGGCCGCCTAGGAAGATCGCAGGCGAAGCTGGCTCCCGAAGCGAAAACTGCAACTCGGAGGCTCAAAGGATGGCGGCTGGTGTATTCTGACCTAGAAGCCGGAAACCAAAATGGAGATGCCGGCGAAGATGAGGCCCCGCAATGTTCGAGACAATCGGACGAAAGCCGAGCAAACGTGAGTGGTTGGGGATAATGCTGGGACTGCGAGCGCCGATTCCTGACTGGGAAATCGCGCTTCGCCTCCTTGGTGTCGTTTTTGCAGTGATCGTGATTTGCGCATCCGTAGGGTACTTGTTTTTTGGGCGTTCTGTCTTGTCGTCCTGGCTAGTTTGGTTTCTCCTGGCAGCTTCGATCGGAATCGGGATAGGTCTCCAGGTGAAGCACTCGGGCGGGCGTGCCTCGCGCAGACAGCACTGAAATCACTGCTAAGCGAACCACTGGGGCAGCTCACTAGGAGCCTGCTTGCTGAGCCACCGGCGCGCCTCAGGGCGCCGCGTCCTCGCGCTCGCACCGGGCCAGCGCCTCCGCCCGCCGCACGAAGTTGCGGAACATCTGCGGGGCTGGGTAGCAGGGCACGGGTTCGCCCGCGTGGCGCTCCGCCCACTCCAGGGCCAGCAGCAGCGGCAGCCAGCGCGTGGGCTGGTTCCCGATGCCGTCGCCGAAGCAGTAGAGCATCACCGAGAGCTTCAAGGGCATCGGCACGGGCTCGATGCTGCCGGGACGCGGATCCCAGCAGCAAACCGCGGGCGAGGTCACCAGGTACTCGCGGCAGGTCATGGGCCGATGCTCGTAGATCGAGCAGCTCTCCTCCTCCAGGAACGGACAGGCAATCCGCTTGCCGAAGTACTCGGCGTGCAGCGCCAGGCGGGCCTCCAGCTCCTGGCACCCGGAGGTGTCGCGCAGGCGGCTGAGGAGGCTCTCGCCGGCCGCCGCCAGCGCGTCCCGAAACCGCTCGCGCACGCGGGCCTGGCGTTCGGCCGGCATGGCCCCAACCAGCTCGGCGAGGTATAGCGCCTCGGCCTCGCTGATGGGCACGATCTGCCGGCAGCACGCGCCGCACCCCAGGCCGCAGGTGATGATCTTGCCCGCCGCGCGCACCTGGTCGGCCACCATCTCCACAACCGCTCCGTCGAAGGAGAGCAGTACGGGCAGCAGGTCGGCCACGCGCATCGGCGCATCGGGAATCTCGGCGCTGGCCTCGATGGTGCGCTGGCCGAGGTCCAGCTCGAACGGCACCCAGACGCGGCCCGGCGCGGCGTCAGGCATGGCGGGCAGCCGTCACACCGCCGCCGGCTTGCTCGACTCGCGCGCGATCAGGTCAAAGGGGATCAGGACCCGCTGCGGCGCGCGCGGCTTCCGGGAGGCGAGCAGCCGGACCAGCAGCTCAGCCGCACGCTCGCCCATCTGGGTGCTGTTGAGGTCGATGGTTGAGAGGGGAACGCGGAGGATGTCGGAGTAGTGCACGTTGCCCACGCCCACGACCTCGATGTCGTACGGCACCTCGAGACCGGCCTCCAGGATCGCCTTGATGGCGCCCACCGCGACCGCGTCGTTGTAACAAACCACCCCGTCCACGCGCGGGTTCACCGACAGCAGCCTCTTCATAGCCGCGTAGCCGGAGGCGTCGCTAGTGCCGCCCTTGACGACGTAACCCGGGGCGGCCCTCAACCCGTGCGCGGCCAGCGCGGCGGCGTAGCCCTTCGAGCGGCCGACGCCGGTCGAGGTCTCGGGGCCCTGGATGTGCGCAATGTGCCGGCAGCCGCGCGCGATCAAGTGCTCGGCCGCCACCGCTCCGATGGCTTCGTCGTCGGCGCCCACGAAGTGCGCCGCCACTCCGGGCATGTCGCGATCCACCAGCACGTACCGCATGCTGTGCTTCTCCAGCCGGCGGAACAGGGCCGTCTCGCCAACTTTCTGCGCCGAGGCCAGGATCAGGCCGTCCACCTGCTGGCAGGACAGCAGCAGGTCCACGGCGTGCCGCTCCGCGGCGGCGTCGCCTTCGGAGTTCGAGATCAGCACCGTGTAACCCTTCGGCTGCATGATGCGCGTCACTCCGCTGGAGATCTTGGCGAAGTGCGTGTCGGTCAGGCCGGGCAGAATCAGGCCGATGATGTGAATACGACTTTGCACCGCGCTAGTCCTGATAGGGCGTTCTGAGCAAGGATACCCCGCCCGGCCTCCGCGCACAACCCGCCGCGCCCGCGCTACGGCGCACGCTGGGTGCTATACCAGTATTGGGCCACTACAGGAGGGCAGGGTCGATGAAGAGTCTGACAACGCTGGTCTGGGTTCTCGTGTTCTCCTCCGCGATGTGGGCGGCGGAGCACGCCAGGGCCGAATTGAAGAACGCGCAGGGGCAGAGCGTGGGCACGGCCACGCTCACCCAGGCCGGGAACGACGTGAAGATCTCGCTTCGGCTGCACAACCTGCCGCCGGGCGAGCACGCCATTCATGTCCATGAAGCGGGCGCTTGCGAAGCGCCGGACTTCAAGACCGCCGGCGGCCACTTCAATCCCGAGCACAAGCACCACGGGAGGAACAACCCGCAGGGCGCGCACGCGGGCGACCTGGACAATCTTGTGGTCGGGGCCAACGGCGGCGCGCACGTCACTATTTACGCGCACGGCGTGACGCTGGCCGCCGGGGCGAACTCACTGTTCCACGAGGGCGGGACCTCGCTAGTCATCCATGCCGGCAAGGACGACTACGCGACGGACCCCGCGGGCAACGCCGGCGCACGGATCGCCTGCGGGGTGATTACGCACTAGCGGACGCCGAACGTCCGGCGAATGGAGACGCTCATGCGCGATAGCGAGAGTTCCCTGTTTCTGACGAGGCGCGGCCTGCTCGTGCTGGCCGCCGGAGCCAGTGCGGCGACGTGGAGCCGCCTCTATGCCTCGAGCTCCGAGTTCTGGAAGAAGAAACCACCCGCCGAATGGACCAGCGAAGAGATCGACCGGCTCATTACACGCTCGCCTTGGGCCAAGCAGGTCACGGCCGAGTCCCGTTCTTGGCAAGGCGGCGGACCAGGCGGGCGAGGCGGCGGACCGGGCGGGCGAGGCGGCGGCATTCAATTCCCCGGAGGCATCTCGTTTCCGGGGGGCGGTATGGGTGGAGGAAGGGGCGGACGCGGAGGCCCCGGAGGCCGCGGAGGCGCGACGCAGTTCAAGGGCACGGTGCGATGGGAAAGCGCCAAGCCAATCCTGGAAGCGCTCAAGACGACGCTTCCGGAGTCTCTCGCCAATCGCTATGTCATCAGCGTGAGCGGGTTCCCGCTGAACTCCGGCCGGGGCCGCGAATCGCGGGGCGAGCGATCCGGCGAGTCCTCGGAGCCATCGGACGAAATGCTGGATCGCCTCAAGGGGCTTACGTCGCTTCAGCCGAAGGGCAAGGCGCTGGCGCAGCCGGGCGTCGTCCAACCGCAGTTGACCACCGGCGCCTCGAGCTTGCTGTTCGGATTCGCGAAGGACATTGTGGCTCTTGATCGCCACGATGCCGAAGTGACTTTCTCGACGCTACTCGGCCGCCTGACGGTGAAAGCTAAGTTCAATCTGAAAGAGATGATGTATCGCGGAGAGCTGGCCGTTTAAGCGGGCGGCGCCGTCGCGCGCCTTGTATCTGCACTCCTCTCATCGCGCCTCGCTACGATCGTGGTGAAACATCCGGGCCATCGGCGATACTCTATATTGATGCCGTTCGCTTCCATACCGGAGGCTCTGGAGGAGATCCGCGCCGGCCGCATGCTGGTCGTCGTCGATGACGAAGACCGGGAAAACGAGGGCGATCTCACGCTGGCCGCCGAGAAGGCCACGCCCGAGGCCGTCAACTTCATGGCCAGCCACGGCCGCGGCCTGATCTGCCTGGCGCTGACCGCGGAGCGGTGCGAGGAGCTGCACCTGCCGCCGCTGTCGTCGCGGAACACCTCGCGGTTCGGCACGGCATTCTGCGAGACCATCGACGCGCGCGAAGGCACGACCACCGGCATCTCGGCCGCCGACCGCGCGCACACCATCGGCGTCGCCATCGATCCGAAAACCCGCCCCGCCGATCTGGCCCGTCCCGGCCACATCTTCCCGCTGCGGGCGCGCGAAGGCGGCGTGCTCGTCCGCGCCGGGCAGACCGAAGCCGCGGTTGACCTGGCCCGGCTGGCCGGTTTGCCCCCTGCCGGCGTGATTTGCGAAGTCATGAACGACGACGGAACCATGGCGCGCACGCCTCAGCTCCAGGACTTTTGCCGGCGGCACGGCCTGAAGATGATCTCGGTGGCCGGGTTGATCCGCTACCGGCTCCAGCACGAGCGGTTCGTCCGCCGCCTGGCCGAGGGCACGATCCAGACCGGGTTCGGCGAGTTCCACACCATCGCCTACGCCACCTCGACCGACCCGGAGGTCCACCTGGCGCTGGTGCGCGGCGAGGTCCGCGGGCAGGAGAACGTGCTGGTGCGGATGCACGCGCGCTGCGCTTACGGCGACGTGTTCGCCTCAACCACCTGCGAGTGCCGGAAGATCCTCCTCGACGCGCTGGAGCGCATCGCCACCGCGGGCGTGGGCGTTCTCGTCTACCTGCACCACACCGGAGCGGGCATGCGCTTCGTAGCGGGCGATGCCGGCCTGGACCAGATCGCCAGCCACCCGGCCGACCGCGCCGACCAGGCCAGCGCCGACGGCCAGCGCCTGCTCCAGTACGAAGCCGGCATCGGAGCGCAGATCCTCTCCGACCTCGGGCTGCGCACCATCCGGCTGCTGACTAATCACCCCCGCAAGGTAGTTGGTCTGGAGGCCTTTGGCATCCAGATCATCGAGCGCCTGCCGGTGGGATGAGCGCTTAGCCCGATCTTCTCACACGCCTTCGGCTGCGGCTTGCGGGAGGCCGGTATCTTCTGCGTTGCGCTCGGGGTGAGTCCTCGATCCGTTACGGACCTGCGGGCTCACCCCGTCGCGCGCCTTGAATCTACCCGCCTCGCGCGGCGCCTCGCTTCGAACGGTGTGAGAGGATCGGGCTAGCCCGGGGACGGGACACCCAATTCCGGTTTGCGGTTCTCTGCCCGCTTGCGCCAGGCGTCCAGCTCGGCGGTGAGCGCGTCGCGCACGCTGAGGAACTGAGGGTTATCGTAGCGGTTGACCCGCTCGCGCGCGTCAACTATCTCGTCGTAGAGCTCGTTGGGTCCCCGCCCGCCGCCGCGGAGAATCATCTTGTAGCGCTTGTCCCGCGCCATTTCGGCATCCAGGAATTCCCCGAACACCAGGTTGCGCCAGGGCTGTTTCTTCGGAAACGGATGGTTGAGCACCGCTGGCAGGTAGCTCCGGCCCGGCCCCGGCGCCGGAACGGGCGCGCGCAGGAGCTCGCACAGGGTGGGTACCAAATCGTACGCGCTGACAAGCTCCGGCCGGAGCGCTTCGGGCGGAATCCTCCGCGGCCAGCTCCAGATCATCGGCACCGCGACGACCTCCTCGAACATGTTCGCCGGCTCGGAGCCGTGCGCCCCGTCCCATAGTCCATGCCGGCCGAGCAGCGATCCGTGGGTCGCGGTGAAGATCACCAGCGTGTCGTCGCGGAGGCCGCGCTCGTCCAGTTTCTTTAGCAGCGGGGGAATCTGGTCATCCACGGCGGTCACCGCGGCCGCGGCCTGCCGCAAGCTCCCCACGACGTCCACGAAAGCCTCCTTGCCGCGGGCGGCATTGGGCGCCTGTCGCTCCCACCCGATGCTCTCGAATCGGCTGGCGGCGTACATCTCGCGGTACTTGGAGGGGGGATCCTCGGGCAGCCAGTATCCGAGGGTGAGGAAGAACGGCTGGCCGGCCTTCTGCTGGTCGAGGAACTCCAGTGCGCTGGCCGTCGATGCCTGCAAGGTGGAGGACTGCGTCTGCCAGAAGCTGAACGATGGCGGCGCCTTCTCGGCGCTCCCCAAATCCCAGCGCCCTGCATAGCCGCAGCGGTAGCCCACACCCGCCAGCATGTCCGGGAGCAGCCGCTGGCCGGCAAAGGCCGCCGGAGTGGCCGAACCCGGGCCGAGTGCGTCCTGAATGCCGTGCCGGCGCGGCGCGCGGCCGGTCAACAGCGTCGCCCGGCTGGGGGAACTGGCCGGCGAGCACGCCAGGCTGCGCACGAAGCGGGCGCCGGTGCGCGCCAACAGGTCGAGGTTAGGTGTGCGGATGTCCTGGTTGCCGTTAATGCCAAGCATCCAGGCGCCGATGCCGTCGGCCAGGATGAGCACGACGTTCGGCCGGGGCGCCTGCTGCTTCGCCCCCAGCGCCGGCCACGCGGCGGCGCTCAGCAGAAGCTCGCGACGGCTCAATTGCATTTCCTGGCCCTCCGCCCCGCAGCCGAAAACCGCCGCTCCGGCGCCCCCAAGCGGGCCCGCCGGCGGACCGACAGGCGTCTGGCGGCCCTGGCTACCAGCGCCAAAGCCATGATCACGGATAATCTCACATCTCCTCCACAAAGACTCTATGCTACAACCGTCCGCCATCGGCAGTCGCGGTGCGAGGCGCGCGCGAGGCGGCGCGGGCTTTCAGCCTGCAACGGCGGCGTCCTTGCCGCCGCGAAACGCCGGTGCCGGCATGAAAGCCGGCATGGCAGCCTGGAGAGGCCGCTCCACGACAGGGGCGGCGCCGGTTCACGGAGGGATTACGGGCAGCACGGGCTAGATCGCATTTCTCACCAATAACCTGCCGCGGCGCGCGATAGGGCCGCATCTACTGTGTTGCGCTCGGCCGGCGTCCTCGCCGTACTGTTCAAGTACGCCTCCGGGCGCCGGCCGTCGCGCGCCTTGTATCTGGAGCCCTCTCATCGCGCCTCGCTACGGTCGTGGTGAGAAAAGCGGGTTAAATCGCTTTCCACTTGAATTGCCGCGGCAGATGTGATAGATAGTTCAGCCAGAGGCAGCGCATGAACAACAACCGAATCCGGGCTCTTCTTGCTGTTGCGATTGCTGGCATGGTGTTGATGGGAGTGTCTTGCGGCGGGTCAGGCGCCCCGCAACCGGGCACACCCCAGTTCTACTGGTCCGCCGCCGGGGAAACCTGGGCCGCGGGCGATTATCCGAAGACCGTCGAGCATCTCGAGGGCGTGCTCAGAACCCAGAACCAGTACACGGCGCAGGCACGGCCCTGGCACCTGATCGTGACCTCGGGGATGGCGAAGGCCTACATGGACCTGGCGGATTACTCCGAGCATGGCAGTCGCGCCAAGCCGTTTCACGCGACCGCCTTCCGGCGGCAGATGTCTGACTTCCGCACCTATGCCGACCAGCTTGCCCTCCAGTTCGCGGAGTCGTTCAGCGCTTTTCAGCAGGCCAACAAGGACCCGCAGGTCACGCTGGCTTTCAGCTTCCCGATGGGGAGCCCGTTCATGTCGCCGCAGCTCCTGCGGATGGGCCAGGGCACTCTGCCGGACCCCGCCGTGCTCGACGACATGCGGCGGCAGCACCTGAAGACCGCCGTGGTCCTGGCGACCTGCCGCGCCGCCGGCGCGCCCGACGACACGGCCAGAACCCAGCAGCTCTTCAAAGCGGGCAACGTTCAGGTGCCGCGCGAGACGTTCCTGCTGGCGATGGCCGAGACGCTGGACGAACAGGCGCAGCTTTACACCCTCAAGAAGCTGGACCGGCTGGATCGCTTCACGCTGTTCAGCAACCGCGCGCTGGAGACTCTGCGGACGCTGCCGCAGACCAAGCAGACCACCGCGCTGAGCGCGAAGATTCAGAAGGCGCTGAAGGCGGCGGCTCCGGCCAGGTGAGGCGGCTGCTGGTCGGGCTGCTCGATGCGCAGCGGCCGCGGGGAGGTGGCGCAGTCCGCGAGCGGCGTGCCTGAGTAGTAGTCCAGGTTGTAGCGCCAGCCCCGGTTGACGGCGGCGACGCAGACCTGGTCCCGGCGGGGTGCGACCTGCCGCCAGAGGCCCCGCGCCGATACGGTTCTATCCATCGCCGGGAACGCGCGCGCCTCCAGCCAGACCGCGCCCGCCACCGTCACGGCCACCACCGCCGCCACCGCCCAGCCGCGGCGGCCTTTGCCCTCCAGCACCCACACCAGGGCCGCTGCCATCAGCGCCGGGAGCATCGCCAGCCAGTTCACGGAGCCGATATCGGCGTGCGTGATGCCCAGGCGCAGCGCCTCGGGAAGGGCCTCGGCCGCCACCGGAACCAGCACCAGCAGCGCCGGGGCCACGATGAGCGTCCACACCCGGGAGCGGGACTCGGCCAGTGTGACCCCTAGCAGCGCGCACGCCGCCGGGAACAGCGGCAGCAAGTAGCCGGGCAGCTTGTTAGCCGCGGCCGAGAAGAACACCAGGCCGAAGACCACCAAAACCAACAGGAAGCGCCGACGGGGATCCCGGAAGGCCGCCTTGCCGAACAGCAAGACCACGAGCGGCGACCACGGGAACAGGCCCGCCACGAAGACGGGCAGGTAGAACCAGAACGGCTGCACGTGCTGGAGCGAGTCGGTGGCGAAGCGCTCGAAGTGGTGCTTCAGGAACAGGTCAGCCAGAAAGGCGCTGCCGTAGCGCGCAGCGACAAGCACGTACCACGGCGCTGCCACGGCCAGGAAGACCACCAGCGGCACGGGCCGCAGCAAGTCCCGCCACCGCGCGCGGCCGGCCCACACGACGGGGAGCGCCAGCACCAGCGGCACAAGCCCTTTGGCCAGCACGGCTACGCCCAGGAGCGCCGCGGCGACGGTCAGCCCCGAGCGGTCGCCGCGCTCGATCCAGGGCAAATACAGCAGCATAGCCGCCGAGAAGGCCGCGGCCATGGGCAGATCGGTCACTCCCACGTGGCTGAAACTCAGCCAGACGGCCGAGGTTGCTAGGATCGCCGTCGAGAACCAGGCCGCGCGAGCGCCGAATTCGCGCGCCAGGCGGCGCCAGTAGAACCACAGGAACGCCACGCTGAGCAAGGCCACGGGCAGGCGCGGGGCCAAGTCCTCGCCCAACCCCACCCGGAACCCGGCGGCGGCCATCCAGTAAATGAGCGGCGGCTTCTCGAACCACGGCTCGCCTCCGAGGCGGGGCGTGAGCCAATCCCCCGAGCGCGCCATCTCGCGGCCGATGGCCGCGTAGCGGGGCTCGTCCGGCCCGATCAGCCCGACCCCGGTCAGGTTGTGGAAGAAGAGAAGGTAACAGGCGGCGGCGAGAGCGATGGCGAGCCCGAGGCGCGCGCGACCGAGCGGCACCCCACAAGTATAGCCGGGCGGTCGGGGGCGATCAGCTTCCAGCTATCAGCTACCAGCTTTCAGCTACCAGGCTGCGTGTTTCGGCGTTCTCAGTAATGCGGCGGCTGCGCTCCGATTCGGCTTACGGACGGATTACGGGCTTCCCGCGCCTGTTTCGGAGGCGCCGGTCCGGTTGCTTTTCACTGGGCGCGAGGTGTAGTCTCGATCCCATCGGCATGCGTCCCAGGACAGTGCTCATCGTCAGCCCGGACCGGCGGGTGAGGTCGGCCCTCAAGTCGCTCGGCCGGCCGGACCTGCGCATCCTCGAAGCCGCCAGCGGCCTGGCGGCGCTGGTCATCTGCGCCTCCGTTCCCGCGGATCTGGTCGCGATCGACCGGAGCGTACCAGACATGGACACCTTGCGCCTTATCGAGAAGCTCTCCGGCGCCTTCCCCGACATGCCGGTAATGACCTTCCCAGCCGGAGACACTACCGCCACGGTGCGCGAGAACCTGACGGCGCTGCTCGAATCCGCCGTCTGCCGGAAGCAGCCGGCGCTGGCCTACGCCGCTCCTTCGGCGGTCCGCCGTCAGCGGCGGGCGTGAGGGGCCTCCCGGCTCGGCTCAAGGGCGCCGGGCAATCATCAGCCCGGTGGGGCCGGGGAGGTGAACCCGGCGGATCTCGGCGAAACCGGTCTTGCGCAGCCACTCGGCGTACTCGTCTTCGCTGTAGGAACTTCCCTTTTCGGTTCCCACCAGCATGTTGAGCGAGAACAGGGCGGCCTGGAGCGGGGCGGTCTTGCCGGGCTCGAGGATGAAGTCCTGGATGACGACGCGGCCGCCAGGCGCGAGCGCCTGGAAGGACTTCCGCAGCATGGCGCGGTTCTCCTCGGGCCCCAGCATGTGGCAGATGGCGGAGATGAACACCAGGTCGAACCCCTCCCCGTAAGTAGAGGAGCCCAGGTCGCCGGCACGAGCCGTAACGCGCTCGGCGAGGCCGGCCCGCTCGATGTGCCCACGCGCGATGGGCACAACCGCAGCCAGGTCCAGGATCTCCGCACGCAGGTCCGGGTTGGCACTGGCGAAGGCAATCGAATAGGCGCCCGAGCCTCCACCGAGATCGAGCATCCGCCGCACCGCGCCAGCGTCAACGGCCTGGACCACTAGCGGCGCGCGCTCCATGGCGTTCCGGTGCATGGCGGCGATGAAAGCGGTGGTCCAGTCCTCGCCACCCGCTTCTCTGGGCTGACGAGCGACCGCCGTCCCGGCGCGCACGCACTCAGTGAGCGTGGACCAGCGCGGCCAGAGGTGCACCGTGTGCATGAGCGCCAGCCGGGGATCACCGCAGAGTTGTTGCGCGGCCTCGGGCATATTGCGGAACACGTCATCCCGCTTGTCTAGCACGCCGAGGCCGGCCAGCGCGTTCAGAAGCATCTCGGTCGCGCGCGGGCCAGCGCCGATCTTCTGGGCGACGGCGGCGGCAGTGGCGCCCTCGCTGGTGGCCGCGAATACGTCCAGCTCGATGGCGGTCAACAGGACGCGGCTCTCCTGGAACGCGCGGATGCGCTCGATGAGCGTGTCGGGAGGGTTGGCGGATAGCATGGCTTCGATGAGTCCTTCCATGGTGTAGGCGCGCGCTTCCGCGGTCACGCGGATGCCGTGCCGGCGAGCGGTTGCGGTGGTCACGGGGCCGATCGAGGCGACACGCACCCCGGCCAGCGCTTCGGCACCGGCGGCGACAACAAAATTGGCCACTGTGGATGAGCTGGTAAAGGTGATCCAGTCCGGCTTCCGCGCGCCGCCGAAGATCTGGCGCGCCAGCTCCGGCGCCCGCTCGGGAATGGCCGTGCGGTAGGCTTCGACGACCTCCACCTCGGCTCCCCTCCGGGCCAGCTCGGCTGGCACCACGTCGCGCGCCACCGCCGCCCGTGGCAGCAGCAGGCGCTTTCCGGCCAAGTCTTCGCCCGCGAACGCCGCCACCAGGCTCTCGGCCACGTACTCGGGCGGCATCAAATCCACGCGGAAACCGGCCTTCTCGGCCGCCCGGCGAGTGGCCGGGCCGATGGCGCAGACGCGCGCGCGCACTTTGCCGGTGCTCTCTCCGCAAGCTGCCACCCGCTCCAGGAAGAACCGCACTCCGTTGGCGCTGGTGAAGATCAGCCAGTCATAGCTGGCGATGCGGCGGATAGCGGCATCGAGCGGGCCATAGTCGCCGGCGGGCCGGATCTCAATGGTGGGGAATTCGACCACCTCGGCGCCCAGATGCTTCAACCGCGCCGCCAGCGCGCCTGCCTGGCCGCGTGCGCGGGTGACGACGATCTGTTTGCCCGCGAGCGGCGGGCGGCCGGCGTCCGTCATATCTTCGGCGCCCCCGGCGCCGCTCCGTAAACCTGCTTGAGGATTTCACGCCCCCCGGAGTTGAGGAGCAGGCCGCCCAATTCCCGCCCCACGCGCCGGGCTTCGGCTACCGGCCCGGTGAGGGACCGGCGGATGATGCGCGAGCCGTCCGGCGATGCCACCACGGCCATCAGATCCAAGGCGCCACCTCTGACGCGACCGTGCGCGCCGATGGGCACCTGGCAGCCGCCTCCCAGCCGGGCTAGCAGGGCACGCTCGGCCTCCACCGCCGCCCGCGTCTCGGCGTGATCGAGCTTGCGGCAGACCCGCCTAGCGCCGCCGGTTGCGCGCGTCTCCACCGCCAGCGCCCCCTGCCCGACCGCCGGGCACATCACCTCCAGCGAAAGGCACTCGGCGATGCGGTCCTGCCAGCCCAGCCGCAACAAGCCCGCGGCGGCCAGCACCAGCGCGTCGTATTGGCCCGCGGCGAGCTTGCGCAGGCGCGTGTCGAGGTTTCCCCGAACCGGCTCGACGACCAGGTCCGGCCGCGCCGCGCGAAGCTGCGCCGTTCTCCGCAGCGAACTCGTTCCCACCTTCGCGCCGCTTGCCAGGTCCTTGAGCGGCCGCCCAACCACCGCGTCGCGTGCGTCTTCGCGCTCGGGAACCGCGGCAATTGTCAGGCCGGCGGGGAGCTCGGTTGGAAGGTCCTTGAGGCTGTGCACGGCCAGATCGATGCGGCCCCCCAGCAGCGCGTCCTCGATCTCCTTGGTGAACAGGCCCTTGCCGCCGACTTGGGCCAGCGGCACACCGGTGATCTTGTCGCCCGTGGTCTTGATGATCCGGATGCGGCAGGTCTCGCCCAGCGCCTCCAGCCGCTCCCGCACCCAGTTGGCCTGCCACAATGCCAGCGCGGAGCCGCGGGAGCCGATGGTGAGCACTCAGTCCTCCAGCCGGAACGCCTTCCGGATGGCCTCGATGAACCGGATACCTTCGGGCTGGGCGGCCTGCCGCCGCAGCTCGGAGATGGGGCCGTGGGCGATCTTGCCGATGAGTCCGCGCGTCAGGGACTCGATCGCCTCCTCCTGCTGTGGCGTCAGCGGGCCGAGCTTACCCCGCAGCCGGGCCAGCTCCGCCTGGCGCATCTCCTCGAGGCGCTCCTGGAGACTGACGATGGTCGGCGCCACCTCGCGCGCCTTGAGCCGCGCCAGCATGCGCTCGACCTCCAGCGCGATGATCTGCTCGGCCTGCTCGGCGCGCTTGCGGCGCTCGCCGACATTGACCTCCACCACCCGCTGGAGGTCGTCGATGTCGTAGAGAAAGATGTTGTCGATCTCGTTCACCGCGGGCTCGATGTTCCGCGGCACCGCGATGTCGATGAGGAACATGGGGCGGTTCTTGCGCGCCTCGATGATCCGCCGCGCCTGGGACTTATTGAGGAGGTAGTGTGGCGCGCCGCTGGAGGTGATGACGATGTCCATCTCCGGCAGCGTGTCCAGGAACCGGTCGTACTCGACCAGCGTGCCTTCGAAGGCTGCGGCCATCTCGCGGGCGCGCTCGTGGGTGCGATTGGTGACGAAGATGCGCGTCGCCCCGGAGCGGCGCAGGTGCCGCGCGGCCAGCTCCGACATCTTCCCCGCCCCGACGATCATGACCTGCTTGTCCGCCAGCGTGCCGAAGATCTCGCGCGCCAGCTCGACGGCCGCGTAGCTCACCGAGATGGCGCTCTCGCCGATGCCGGTCTCCGAGCGCACGCGCTTGGCTACGCCGAAGGCGCGCGTCAGGACCAGCTCCAGCAGCCCGCTCACCGCCCCGTGCGCCTTGGCGGCGGCGTAAGCCGATTTGAGCTGCCCCAGGATCTGCGGCTCGCCCAGCAGCATCGAATCCAGGCTGGCCGCCACCCGGAACAGGTGGCGGATAGCCTCCTCGTCCTTCACGTGGTAGAGGTGCGGTGCAATCTGGTCGAGCGGGACCTTGCGGCTGCGGCTGAGAAACTCGTCCACGGCCGCTTGCGGATCGCAGCCGTTCTCGACGGTCACGGCGACCTCGACGCGGTTGCAGGTGGAGAGGATCACGCCTTCCAGGACCCCGCTGCCCGCCACCAGCTCGCCCAGCGCCGGCCCGAGCGAGTGGTGGTCGAAGGCCAGCCTCTCCCGCACCTCGACGGGCGCGGTCCGGTGGTTCAGCCCTGTGATGAAGAGCCTCATCGGGCCAGCAGGCTCCGCAAACCGGTGTGGGCCGCCCAGGTGATCACCGAACAGCCTGCCAGCGCCAGCACCATCACCGCGGCCTTGCGGCCGCGCCACCCGGCGGTGAGGTGGAAGAACACGATCACCAGGTACAGAGCCCAAGTCAGCAGCGAGATCACGACCCGCGGATCGCGGATCCAGTGCGCGCCGGCCTCGATCGACGCCCAGGTACTGCCGGCGATCACCGACAGCGTGATGAAGACGAACCCGATCGACAGCGCGCGCCACAGCAACTTATCCAGCGTGCCCAGCGGCGGCAGCCGGCTCGGCGCCGCTCCCGGCCGCTTGGCCTTGAGCTGCCGCTCGCGGACCAGGTAGAGGGCCGAGGTTACGGTGGCCAGAAACAGCGCCGCGTAGCCGATCAGGACCAGCGCCACATGGACCAGCAGCCAGGCGTCCCTCACGCGCACATCGCCCCAGCGCGCCATGGGGCTGCCAAGCTCGCCGATCAGCGTCAGGATGAACACCAGCGGGAAGACGAACACCGCCAGGCTCTCGTAGCCGTACCGCCAGTAGAGGAACAGGAACAGAAGAGCGATCAGCAGCGCGCACAGCGACGCGGATTCGAAGAAGTCATTCGCCGCCAGGCGGGAGGTGGCCAGGGAGTGCTCGACGATCGACACCGCGTGGACCACGACGCCGGTCGAAAAGGCCGCCATGGCCACGCGGAACACGCGCTCGCGGCGCCGGTGGGCGACCGTGAGCAGCACGTGGATCAGGCCCAGCGAGTAGAGAACCGCCGCCACGCGCAGCCAAACGACGCTCATCTCGTGCATGCTCGGGATCCCAGGTACGCGTCCGCCTCGCCCTGCCGCCGCTCGGCATCAGGGGGTTCGCGAGCCGGCCCAGGCGAGGTCAAGCGATGGCCGGACGAGACCGGCTCAAGACACCAGTATAGCGCGGGGCCTGGCTGGAGGTCGCGGATTCAAGGCCCGTAAGCGCAAGGAACTTAACGAGTTCGGCGCTCGCCTGCTCACTCGATAAAGCCGATGCCCCGGAGTTGCTTGCGCAGCCGGCCGGGCTCGAAGTCGGTGAGGGACTCCCGCTGCCGCCCGCGTTCCAGCGCCACCGCATAGGGCGTGTCGACGAAGGAGAACGTGTTCCGAAGCAGTGCGACGTCATCGGAAAGCGGCGCCCGCAGGCCAGTCGTGTCCAGGAAGTACGGGGCGAGTTGCGGCTGCTCGGTGGCCACGACGACGATCTTGACGTCCCGCCACGGCAGCCGGGCCAGCTCGCGCGCGGCGTCCCGGCAGTGCAGGCACTCCGGATCGAAGAAATAGATCAGCACGCGTCCCTGGCGCAAGGGGAACGGCTTGCCGCCGACCTGGATGCTCTCCGGCGCTCGCACGGAGGCTTCGAGGCGAGCGTTCACGCCGTACGAGATGGCCGCGAACACACCCACCGCCAGCAGCACCAGCACCGCGCAACGAAGCCCCTGCGAGGGCCGCGCCCACAGGCCCGCCACCACCGCCAGCAAGAGCATCACCACGTCCCCGATGAAGAAAGCGGGACCTACGGCGCGGCGAATCAATGGGAAGCAGTTGCACTCTTCTCCGCGCAGGACACTGTAGTTGACGCCGATGTAGATGAGGAAGGCGACCAGCAGCAGGCCGGTCAACCAGGCGCCCCAGCGCCGGAACCGCGGCATGAAAATGAGCACGCCCGCAAACGTCTCCCCCACGCCGAGCAGGCACGCAGCCAGCAGGCTGAGATCGCCCGGCACGCGCGCCTCGACCAGCCGCTGCGCGGCGCCATACGGATCCGTGATCTTCCAAACTCCGGCGACCACGAACAACAGCCCCAGCAAAACTGCCGCAATCGCGCTCGCGAGGGTTTTCCATCCCGGCTGAGCAGGCGCTGGGGCGCGCTCGTGCGGCTGTGTGATACTGTCATCCATGTTCTTCATTCTAGCCCTGTTGGCGGGAGTCAGATGCCCAGGCGGGGCGGTGGCCGGTTCCCGGCGGCAGGCTACGGGGTGGGTGATCAGGGGAGCATGATTCTCGGGCTTGTGCTGGCGCTGGCTGTGGTACCGGAGCGGCTGCCGCTCATCCAGGAGACGGTGGAGGTGCCGCCCGGCCAGTGGCGCGCCTTCGACATCACGCTCGGCCAGCAGCCCGCCGTGGTCGAGTGCAGCTTCGCGGTCGTGAGCGGCCGCTCGGGGGTGCGCCTGGCATTGATGCCGCGCCCGGAGATGGGGCGCCTGGGGTGGTCGCGGCCGCACCGTGGCATGATCTCGACGGGTTATGAGCGCGAGGGCGGCTTTCGCGTCGCGGTTCCCAAGGGCGCCTACACCCTGGTGGTGGACAACCAGCTTGAGGGGCGCGAGCCGGCCCGGGTCGAGCTCAGCGTGGCCCTGGTTTTCACTCCGGAGTCTTCCGCGCCGCAGGTCTTGTCACCGCGGCGCCGCGCCGTCGTGGTGGCCTTGAGCCTGGCGTTCTTCGTTGTGGTGGCCTTCTACGCGGCCTGGAAGCTGCGCGGCGCCCTCTTCGGCCGCCCGCCGGACTTTTAGCTGAGCCGCGACGGGTCCATCAGGCGCACGTGGCTGAAGTAGTCGTAGCCTTTGTAGAGACAGCGGATCGCGAAATCCTCGGCGGCCTGAAAGATGCCGGAAACCGACAGGCCTGTCTCGGTGGCGTCGTCGATCGTGGTGTTCGTCTGGCTGAGGAGTCCTTTGAGTGATCGGCGGCTAATCCCATTTGTTGGGCGTTGTGACTTGCCAGCAAGTTGCTAGGGCTTGCTCTTACGTTCAGACGGACGGTCAGAAGTTTGACGCCCGGTGGTCCGCAGCGTCCAGCCGGTGGTACCGGAGAGGACGCGCACGACTTTGTAGCCGTTACCAGTCGCCCAGTCGGATGCCATCCTGTACAGGCCATCATCGCCACTGTTCAGAAAAAGCTCAGCCAGCGGAATGTAGGGCTTGCTCGGTTGTGTCGAGTTGTTTGCCCTCTGAAGACACCTCACCAATGCTTCCTCAACACCTGGCATGTGCCTTGCCTTCCACACCGCCCCAAAAACCTCCGGTCGAGGCGACCAATCCGCCCCACTCAGGCTTCCCAGATACTCCACCAATGCCGCCGTGGCATCCGGTCCGCCGATCACCGCCAGCGAATGCGCAACCTCTTCCCGAAGCCAGGGCCTTCCTTTTGAAGTCCAAGGGGAAAAGACTCCAGGTTTGGGCTCACTTCTCAGAACGGCGATCAAGGCGTTGACGGCGCGGCGATCGTCAGTCAGTGCGAGCGCCTCGGCAACGATAATCCTATTCCACACGTCACGCTCGTTCAAGACAGCTATCAACACGTCGAGAGCGTGCGCATTGCCTGACAGAGCCAAAGCCCGCGCAGCCTCGCGCCGCCTGGGGAAAAAGCCGCGCGTCGGAACGCCACCACCAACAGACAAGAGCGCGCGCATCCCTGGATCGCCGTGCCTCAAGACGCCTGCTACAGCCTCCACTCCTCGCTGATCGCCCAAGTCCCTGGCGAGGGCCGAAGCAGCAGCCACGCGAACTTCCTTGTCATGGTCCTTCAGGGCGGTGATCAGCGGTTCCACGACTCGGGCGTCTTTTGTCTTACCTAGCAATGTCGCAGCTTCGCGACGTACGAGCGGATTTGGATCCTTGAGTCTTCGGATGGCCTCATCCACATTCACGTTCACTTGTTCTGCAGAGGTTACCGCTGAGACCTGAAGCAACGCCAGATCAGCCGAAAGCTTCGGAGAGGCGATCCCTACCGGGGTCCAAACCGCGGGGGATGAAGTCTTCGTGGCTTCAGCGGGTTGGCTAGCAGAAGCCGAGATGGCCCCGACGCATATACCGATAAGGACGACGCTGCTCCATCGACATGAGCGGGTCACATGAACCTCCTCTCTTGCGGCCATCTGGGATGTTAACATCTCCGCCGGTGAGAAGCGTAAGCTATCAGCTTCCTCCGTTTCATCGTCACGATGGCATCGAAGGTCTCGTTGTCGGGGTCGGCCGTAATCACCTCAACGTACTCGTCGGTCGCGCCACCCAGATCGACATAGACAACGTCGCCCACTCCCAGAAGCGCGGCCAGCTCACGCGCGCGGCTTAGTTACCGGGCTGCATCGTCGCACGAAGCCCTCGACACGAGTGACCATGCGTCGGGGACGCACAACAGAGGATGAAAACGGGGGAGAGCGCCGGTACACTGGCAGTCAGCTTGGCTGCCGGAACGTGGTCGGCCGAC
>JBEKLJ010000015.1:0-26127 GCA_050010255.1 Bryobacteraceae bacterium | reverse complement strand
ATCCAGGTCCTACCCGCTACGGCCAGCAGTGCTCTCGCTCAGCGCGGCACCGCCACCCCGTTTTGCCGCGTCCGGCGCGCCAAACCGCTTTCCGCGTGAAACATCCGGGCTAGTGCCGACGCCCGGCGAAACGCTTCCCGGACCTGTCCCGGCACTCGCCCTGCGTCGCCATGAGTGGCGACGCGGCAGGCAAGAGTGCCCGCGCTACGGCGGGCGCCCGCGGCACCCTCTAGGTGGATGCCGCATCCCAGTGCACCGCCCCCGCGACTCGAGTTCGTGCCCGCTGCGCGTTCTTACGGACGGATTGCGGTCAAGCGCTTGCACCGTGTGGTAACATCAAGCCAGGTGCTCAGAGGGGCTTCCAGCGCGTTCCTCGCGGTGTTCCTGCTTGCAGGTATGCTGTGGGGCCGGTGCGCCAATTGCCCGCCGACCGCGCCGGAGAAAGCCGGGCAGCCTGATTGCTGCCAGCGGCATCACTCGGACGATTGTCAGGCGCCGACTCCCAAGCAGACCGGCACCACCTGCCCGAACCTGGCGCTAGTTCCAGTCCCGCACCAGGCAATCGATCTCGACATCGCGCAGTTGGTCGCACCCGCGCCCGCGCACGCCGTTGAGGTTGTGCCGGAGCCGGCCGCGGCGGCCTTCGCGCCGGCAGCCGAAGGCACGGCCATACACGCCCCGCCCGATCTGTACCTCCTAAACTCCACTCTGCTCGTCTGATTCACCCTCCTTGCGGCGTTTGAGCTGAAGCGGCGTAGTGTTGCTGCGTTTGAGGAGGTCAAACATGAAGAGTCCGTTTGTCATTGCGTTGGCGGCTGCCGGCGTCTTGCTGGCGCAGGAGCCGCGTCTGAATCTGGAGACGCTCGTCCAGGAGGCGCTCGAGAAGAATCCCGAAGTCCTCGCCGCCCAAAAGCGGTACGAGGCGATGCGACAACGGCCCCAGGAGGCGAGCAGCCTGCCGGACCCCGTGCTCTCAGCGAGCTACAACTCCAGCGGCAACCCCCTTCCCTTTCAGGGTCTCGGCAGGCAGCCGGTGGCCAACGCCGGGCTCATGGTGTCGCAGGAGTTTCCCTTCCCCGGCAAGCGGAAGCTGCGCGGAGCGATCGCCGGGCGCGAGGCGGATGCCGAGTTCCAGCAGTACCAGATGACGCGTCTGAGCGTGGTTTCCCGGCTCAAGCAGGCCTACTACCGGCTCGCCTACCTCCACAACACCCTCGAGGTCCTCGAGCGCGAGCGCGACCTGATGCGGCAATTGCTCCGCATCGGCGAGGTCAGGTACTCGGTCGGCAAGGCGGCGCAACAGGACGTCTTCAAGGCCCAAATGCAGCTCTCGATCATCGAGACACGGATCACGCGCATGGAGCAGGAGGTGCGCAGCCGCGAGGCGGAGATCGACAGCCTGCTGGCCCGCCCGCCGGATTCGCCGCTGGCGCGTCCGGCCGCGGCGACGCCCGGACCGATGCTCATTACGCTCGAGGAGCTCACGCGGCGGGCGCGCGAGAACGCGCCCCTGCTGCATCGTGAGGAGAAGATTATCGAGCGCACCGAGCTGGCGCTGAACCTGGCGCACAGGGAGTACTACCCCGACTACACGATCTCCGGCGGCTATTACTACATGGGTTCCATGCCGGCCATGTACATGGCCCGCGTGGACTTCAAGCTGCCGGCGTACTTCCGGCGCAAACAACGCGCCGGTGTGGCCGAGCAGACCGCCAATGTGAGCCAGGCCCGGCACGACTACGATGCCGCGAGCCTTCAGGTGAGCTTCCGCGCGAAGGATGACTACCTGGTGGCCGAGGCCTCCCACCGGCTCATGGACATGTACTCGACGACGGTGATCCCGCAGGCCAGCCTAGCGCTGGAGTCGTCGCTGGCCTCCTACCAGTCCGGCACGGTCGATTTCCTGTCCGTGCTGATGAACTTCACGGCCATGCTCGACTACGAGCTGAGTTACCAGGAAGAGGCGCTCAACTATTCCCAGGCGCTGACGCGCATCGAGGAAATGACGGGCGTGGACGTGACCAAGTGAGGGGCATCCAATGAAAACGATTCGGATTCTGGCCGTGCTGGCTTTGATCGGCGCGGCGTTCGTCGTGGGATGGTGGCAGGCGTCGCGGCGAGCGGGCCCGGGGCCAGCCGCCGCCTCGCGCGGGCGCAAGATCCTCTACTGGGTGGACCCGATGCACCCGGCCTACAGGTCCGACAAGCCGGGCATCGCGCCGGACTGCGGCATGAAGCTCGAGCCGGTCTACGAGAGCGGACCCGCGCCGCTGGCGTCGGGAATGGTCCAGATCAGCCCCGAGAGACAGCAGTTGATCGGGGTCCGCTACGGCACGGCCGAGTACACCTCGGGCGTGGACACGATCCGCGCCGTCGGCAAGGTGGCTATCGATGAGACGCGCATCAGCCACGTGCACTCGCGCACCGAGGGCTGGATCGACAAGGTCTACGTCAATTTCACGGGTGACGTGGTCAGGCAGGGCCAGCCCATGCTCACCATCTACAGCCCGGAGCTGCTGGCGTCGCAGCAGGAGTACCTGCTGGCGCTCCGGGCGCGCGAGGCCATGCGGAACAGCCCGGTGCCGGGCGTCGCGGCCAATAACGACGCCCTGGTCTCGGCCGCGCGGCGCCGGCTCCAGCTCTGGGACCTGAGCGACGCCGCGGTCGCCGAGGTCGAGCGGACGGGCAAGCCGATGACGAACATCACGCTCTACGCGCCCGCTTCGGGCTACGTGATGACGCGCAACGCCTTCCCGAACCAGAAGGTGACGCCGGAGACCGAGCTATTCATGATCGTGGACCTGAGCCGGGTCTGGGTGCTGGCGAGCGTGTTCGAGTACGAAACGCCGCGGGTGCGCCTGGGGCAGGCCGCCACGGTTTCCCTGCCCTACAGCGGCGGCAGGACCATCCGCGCGCGCGTCAGCTACCTCCAGCCCCAGGTGGACGCACAGACCCGCACCATCCAGGTGCGGCTCGATCTGGCCAATCCCAGCCTCGCACTCAAACCGGATATGTTCGTCAACGTCGAGCTGGCGTCGGCCCAGCCGGCGCGGCTCACGGTTCCCTCCGAAGCGGTGCTCGATACGGGCCTCAAGAAGACTGTGTTCGTCGCGCTCGGTGACGGGCATTTCCAGGCGCGCGTGATCGAAACCGGCGAGCGCGTAGGCGACCGCATCCAGGTGCTCAAGGGCCTCAGGCAGGGCGAGCAAATCGTCACGTCGGGCAATTTCCTGATCAACTCGGAGAGCCAGTTAAGGGCGGCGGCGGGGGCAATGGGCGCCATGCCCGGCATGCCGGGGATGCCCGCACCGGCGCTGTCCCCAGCCAGCCCGGGCGGACCCGTCAACCAGCCGAAGCCGATGCCCGGCATGCCGGGGATGTCCGGGCCGGCGCCGGCCACCGCACCAGCGGCTCCCGAGCACGCGGGCCACGGAGAGCACCCCCATGATTAACCGCCTCATCGAGTTCTCCGGCCGCAACAGGTTCCTGGTGTTCATGCTGGTTGGGTTCGCGGCGGCGGTGGGCTGGTGGTCCATGCGGAACATGCCGCTGGACGCGATTCCCGATCTGAGCGACACGCAAGTGATCGTCTACTCGCGCTGGGACCGCAGCCCGGACATTATCGAGGACCAGGTCACTTACCCGATCGTGACGGCGCTCCTGGGCGCGCCGCGCGTGAAGACCGTTCGCGGCGTTTCCGATTTCGGCTACTCGTACGTCTACGTCATCTTCGACGAGGGCACGGACATCTATTGGGCGCGGTCGCGCACGCTCGAATACCTGTCGGGCGTGCTGCCGCGGTTGCCGCAGGGCGTCAACACCGAACTAGGGCCCGACGCCACGGGCGTTGGGTGGGTCTTTCAGTACGCGCTCGTCGACACGACGGGCAGGCACGACCTGGCCGAGCTGCGCTCCCTCCAGGACTGGTACCTGCGCTATCACCTCAAGTCCGTGCGGGGCGTGGCCGAGGTGGCGCCCCTGGGCGGCTTCGTGCGGCAGTATCAGGTGAACGTCGATCCGAACCGGCTGCAAGCCTATAACATCCCCATCTCGAAGGTGGTCCAGGCCGTGCGCCAGGGCAACGCGGACGCCGGCGGCCGCCTGATCGAGTTCAGCGGCGCCGAGTACATGGTGCGCGGGCACGGCTACGTCAAGAGCGCCAGCGACATCGGCGACATCGTGCTGGCCGCCTCGACGAACGGCGTTTCCGTGCGCGTGCGCGACGTGGGCGACGTCGTGCTCGGGCCGGACATCCGCCGCGGCGTGGCCGACTGGAACGGCACCGGCGACACGGTCTCCGGCATCGTGGTGATGCGCCAGGGCGAGAACGCCCTCGACGTCATCAGCCGGGTCAAGGACAAGTTGAAGGAGATCGAGCCGGGCCTCCCGGCGGGCGTCAAGATCGCGACGGCCTACGACCGCTCGGACCTGATCGTGCGCTCGATCGACAACCTGAAACAGACGCTGATCGAGGAACTCATAATTGTCGCCATCGTCATCCTCATCTTCCTGTGGCACGTGCCGAGCGCGATCATCCCGATTCTCACGATCCCCATCGCGATTCTGATCTCGTTCATCCCCATGAAGCAGATGGGGCTGACCTCGAACATCATGTCGCTGGGCGGCATCGCCATCGCCATCGGGGCGCTGGTGGACGCGGCCATTGTGGTAGTCGAGCAGACCCACAAGAAGCTGGAGGAGTGGGAGCGCACCGGGCGGAAGGAAGACTACCACCGCGTGGTGATCGACGCCGTCAAGGAGGTCGGCGGCCCGAGCTTCTTCGCGCTGCTGGTGATCGCGGTCTCGTTCCTGCCGGTGCTGACGCTGGAGGCGCAGGAAGGAAGGCTGTTCAAGCCGCTGGCCTACACCAAGAACCTGGCCATGATCGTGGCCGCCGTGCTCGCCATCACGCTCGACCCGGCCCTGCGCCTTCTGTTCACGCACATGCAGAACTTCCAGTTCCGCCCGCGCTGGCTGGCGCGCGCGGCCAGCGCCGTTTTGGTGGGCAAGATCCACTCGGAAGAGCACCACCCCATCAGCCGCTTCCTCATCCGTCTCTACGAACCGGTGTGCGCCTGGGCGCTGCGGTGGAAGTGGCTCGTCATCGCCGGGGCGGTGGCCGTGGTGGCGCTGACCGTGCCGGTGTTCAACCGGCTCGGCTCGGAGTTCATGCCGCCGCTGGACGAGGGCGTGCTGCTGTACATGCCTTCCACGCTGCCAGGCATCTCGGAAACCGAAGCCCAGCGGCTGCTCGAAGTCACGGACCGCATTATCATGCAGTTCCCGGAAGTGGAGTCGGTGCTGGGCAAAGCCGGACGGGCGGAAACCTCGACCGACCCCGCACCGCTCTCCATGCTCGAGACCGTCATCGTCCTCAAGCCGCAGGGGCAGTGGCGCAAGGTGGACACCTGGTATTCGAGTTGGGCGCCGGAGTGGATGAAGCGCGTCTTCCGCCGCATCACGCCCGATCACGTCTCGACCGACCAGCTCGTCGAGGAGATGAACGCCGCGCTCAAGCTGCCGGGCGTCGCCAACGCCTGGACGATGCCCATCAAGGCCCGCGTCGACATGCTCACCACGGGCGTTCGCACGCCGGTTGGCATCAAGATCTTCGGGGCCGACATCCACACCATCGAGCGCCTCGGCGCCCAGCTCGAAGCGCTGCTGCCCGGTATCCAAGGGACGCGCAGCGTCTTCGCGGAGCGCACCGGCGGCGGCTACTTCCTGGACGTGGATTGGAAGCGCGACGAGCTGGCGCGCTATGGCCTGAGCATGGACGAGGCGCAGATGGCCATCACGAATGCCATCGGCGGCGAGAACGTCACCACCACAGTGGAAGGCCGCGAGCGCTACCCAGTGAACGTCCGCTACCTGCGCGACTTCCGCAGCTCGCTGGCGGCGCTCGACCGCGTGCTGGTGCCGGGCATGAACGGCCAGCACATCCCGCTCTCGCAGCTCGCCACCATCCGGCTCGCCGCCGGGCCGGCCATGCTGCGGGAGGAGAACGGCCTGCTGACCGGCTACGTGTACGTGGACGTGGCCGGGCGCGACGTCGGCTCCTGGGTGGCGGAAGCCAAGCCAGCGGTTCAAAAGGGCTTGCGCCTCCCGCCCGGCTATTCCCTGCAGTGGAGCGGCCAGTATGAAGCCATGGAGCGCGTGCGCGAGCGCCTGGTCATCGTTCTCCCGCTGACCATGTTCCTGATCCTCACGCTGCTCTATCTGAACACGCGCTCGGTGGCGAAGACGATGATCATCGTGCTGGCGGTGCCGTTCTCGGCCGTGGGCGCCGTCTGGCTGGTCTATTTGCTCGGCTACAACATGAGCATCGGCGTCTGGGTCGGCCTGATCGCGCTGATGGGCGTGGACGCCGAGACGGGGGTGTTCATGCTGCTCTACCTGGACCTGGCGTATGCGCGCGCCAAAGCGGCCGGCCGCTTGCGCAGCCTTGGGGAGCTGCGGGAAGCGGTTCTGGATGGCGCGGTTAAGCGCATCCGGCCGAAGTTCATGACCGTGGCCTGCATGTTCATGGGCCTGGCGCCGATCATGTGGTCGACGGGGACGGGCGCCGACGTCATGAAGCGCATCGCGGCGCCGATGATCGGCGGCATCTTCACTTCGTTCATTCTGGAGCTGGTCGTGTACCCGGCCATCTACGAGGTCTGGAAGTGGAACTTCGAACTGAAGAAGCGGTTGGCATAGGCCGCTGCGGCCCGCGATAGCAGCCCGTGCCACGGGCAAAACGGGGCCAGGCTACTCTGTCCCGAGCGCAGCGAGTGGACAGAGCTGCCTGCACCCGTTTTGCAACTCCCTCACCTTCGACGGCCTCGGAAAGCGAAAAGTGGTGTCTGGCCCCGGTTCTTGTCAGGCCGGCGGTTGCGCCCCGGCAGATTGTCGTGCACCAGGTGGCCCGGCACAGCTACACTTGAAAGTGGTTAGACCATGAAAGCGATCCTCGTTCACACCCCTGGCGGGCCCGAGCAACTGAATTACGAGGATGTGCCCACTCCTACCGCGGGGCCCGGCCAAGCGCTGGTGAAGCTTGCCGCCATAGGCGTCAACTTCATCGACATCTATTTCCGCACGGGTCTGTACAAGGCCAGCCTACCGATCGCCCTCGGACAGGAGGGCGCCGGAACCGTCGAGGCCGTTGGCACCGACGTCGGCGAGGTCGCAGTCGGCGACCGTGTTGCCTGGGCCGGCCCGCGCGGATCCTACGCCGAGTACGCGGTCGTACCGGCGGATTCGCTGGTGAAGATACCCGACGCGCTCGATTACCGTACCGCCGCCGCCGCGATGCTCCAGGGCATGACCGCCCACTACCTGACGCACTCGGCTTTCATGCTCAAAGAAGGGGACACGGCGCTGGTGCATGCGGCCGCCGGCGGCGTCGGGCTGCTGCTCGTTCAGATGGCGAAGATGCGCGGCGCGCGCGTCATCGGCACCGTTTCGACGGAAAGCAAGGCCGATCTGGCGCTGGAGGCCGGCGCCGACGCCATCATTTTCTACACGCGCCAGGACTTCGAGACCGAGGTGCGGCGCCTGACCGACGGGCGCGGTGCGGATGTGGTCTACGACTCGGTAGGCCAGGACACCTTCATGAAGAGCCTGATCTGCCTGCGGCCCCGCGGGATGCTGGTCTCCTTCGGCCAGTCCAGCGGCCCGGTGCCTGCCATCCCGCCGCTGATGCTCAGCCAGATGGGCTCGCTGTACCTGACGCGGACGGTGCTCCAGCATTACACCTCCACGCGCCTGGAGCTGCTCTGGCGCGCCGACGACGTGCTGGGGTGGATCGCCGCCGGCAAGCTCAAGATTCACATCCACGGCGAGTACAAGCTCTCCGAGGCCGCCCAGGCGCACCACGACCTGGAGGGGCGCAAGACCAGCGGGAAGCTGCTGCTCCTGCCGGATTGATCCGTGCCGCCGAGCGAATGCGATCAGCGCCGCGGGCGCGTCGCCTCCGAACTGAGCCGGAGGAAGCTGGACGCGCTGATCGTCTCCGCGGAGCCGAACATCCGCTACCTGACCGGCTTCACTGGCTCTAACGGCCTCCTGCTGGTCTGGCCCGGCGGCGCGGTGCTGTTCACCGACCCGCGCTACGCCATCCAGGCGGCCCAGGAGGCCGACTGCCGCGTCGAGGTGGTCCACGGCCCGCTCGACCCGGCCCTGATGCGGGCCGCCAAGCGCCGGCGCCTCCGCCGGCTGGGCTTCGAGGCGGCGCGGCTCAGCTTCCAGGCTCACCGGGAACTGGAGGCTAGCCTCCCGCTGGGCGCCTCCCTCCAGCCGGCCGCCGGGCTGATCGAAACCCTGCGGATGGTGAAGTCCCTCGCCGAGATCGAGCTGATCCGCCGCTCCGTGGCGCTCAACTCGGAGGCTTACGCCCGGGCGCTCGCGTGCGCCCGGCCGGGGGTGGCGGAGTCCGCCCTGGCAGCCGAGATCGACTACCAGATGCGTCTGCTGGGGGCCCAGAAGCCCGCCTTTGAGACCATCGTGGCCGCGGGCGCCCGCAGCGCCCTGCCGCACGCCAGCCCGACGGCTAACACATTGCGGCACAATCAGCTACTATTGATAGACATGGGCGCTAGCCGGGAAGGCTACGCCAGTGATATGACGCGAATGGCCTTCCTGGGACGGCCCGGGCGCAAGATCCGCGGGCTGTACGCCGCCGTTCTGGAGGCCCAGCTCGCCGCCACCGATGCCCTCCGGCCCGGCGTCCCGGCCGGGCGGATCGACGGCGTCGCGAGGCGGGTCCTGCGGGCGCACGGCCTGGAGGGAGCGCTGGCCCACTCGACCGGCCATGGTCTCGGCCTGGAGATCCACGAGCCGCCGCGGTTGGGCAGGCGCGAGCGGACGCCCCTGGAGGCCGACATGGTCGTGACCATCGAGCCGGGCGCGTATCTGGAGGGCTTCGGAGGGATTCGCATCGAGGACACGGTTGTGGTAACCTCCTCCGGATGCGAGGTCCTGACGCCGACCTCGAAGGAATTGTTGATTCTCTGACACCGCTATGACATTGGAAGAGATTCGAGAGCTGATCAAGCTCGTCACCGACACGGGCGTGGCCGAGCTGGAGGTGCAGCGGGGCGACAGCCGCGTCCGCATCCGGCGCATGCTGCGGCCGCAGGTGCACACCTATACCGTCCCCGCCGCACCAGCGGCCGAGTCCGCCGCGCCCGCGACACCGCCGCAGCCGGCCGCCTCCGAGCCCCTGAGCGACCCCAGCCTGGTCACCGTGAAGTCGCCGATCGTGGGCACCTTTTACGAGGCGCCCTCGCCCGGCGCGCCGGCGTTCGTCTGCGTCGGGGAGTCGGTCAAGGTTGGCGATGTCCTGTGCATCATCGAGTCCATGAAGCTCATGAACGAGATCGAAGCGGAGATCGCGGGCACCGTGGTGAGCCGGTTCGTCAACAATGCTCAGCCCGTTGAGTACGGCGAGGCGATGTTTGCCATCCGCCCGCACTGAGACGGGCTGCCGACCCATGTTCGAGAAGATCCTCATCGCCAACCGCGGCGAAATCGCCTTGCGCATCATCTGCGCCGCTAAAGAGCTGGGCGTCCAGACCGTCGCCGTCTACTCGGAGGCCGACCGCAACTCGCTGCACGTGCGCTTCGCCGACGAAGCCATCTGCATCGGCCCGGCCAAGAGCGCGCTTAGCTACCTGGACGTTCCGTCCGTCATCAGCGCCGCCGAGATCACCAACGTGGACGCGATCCACCCGGGTTACGGCTTCCTGTCCGAGAACGCCGGTTTTGCCGAGGTCTGCGAGCTGTCGGGCATCAAGTTCATCGGACCGCCGCCCGCGGTCACGCGGATGATGGGGCTCAAGGAGCGGGCGCGCAGCTTCATGAAGGACGAGGGCGTGCCCGTGCTGCCCGGCTCGGACGGCATCGTGTACACGCCCGAGGGTGCGCTGGCCGTGGCCGGCGCGATCGGCTACCCGGTGATCCTGAAGGCCTCCGCCGGCGGCGGGGGCCGGGGGATGCGCATCGTGCGCGCGCCCGAGGAGCTGCCCGCGCTCATCGTGCAGGCGCAGCAGGAAGCCGGGGCGAGCTTCGACTGTTCCGACGTTTACATCGAGAAGTACATCGAATCGCCGCGGCACATCGAATTCCAGGTGCTCTGCGACGCCTACGGCGACGTGGAAGTGCTGGGCGAGCGCGAGTGCACCATCCAGCGGCGGCACCAGAAGCTGGTCGAGGAGGCGCCCTCGCCCTCCTTGCGCCCGCAAGTCCGCGAGCAGGTCGCCGCGGCGCTGCGCAAGGCCATGCCGGCGGCGGGCTACGTCAACGCCGGCACGGTCGAGTTCCTCATGGACGAGAACGGCGGGCTGTACTTTATCGAGGTGAACGCGCGCATCCAGGTGGAGCACCCGGTAACCGAGTGCGTCACCGGCGTGGACCTGGTCAAGAGCCAGATCCTGATCGCCGCCGGGCAGCGCCTCTCCGAGATTCTGCGCCGGCCCGTCCAGGCGCGCGGCCACGCCCTGGAGTGCCGCATCAACGCCGAGCACCCCGAGACCTTCGCGCCCTGCCCCGGCCGCATCACCGGGCTGAACCTGCCGGGCGGCGTCGGCGTGAGGGTGGACACGGCCGCTTACACCGACTGCGTCATCCCGCCCTACTACGACTCGCTGGTGGCCAAGCTCATCACTTACGGCGACGACCGGGCCGAGTCCATCGCGCGCATGAAGCGCGCCCTGGAGATGTTCGTCGTGGAGGGGATCTACACCTCCATCCCGCTGCACCAGCGCATCCTTTCCGACCCCGACTTCCTCTCCGGCAACTTCGACACCAACTTCGTGAAGCGATTCGCCAACAAGGTCCCGGTGCAGTCTTCCACGCCCCCCAGGGCGTGACCAGGGGCCACAGGCTATTCGCTAGTGGGTCAGTTTCCGCGTTGGGCGTTATGCGTCCAAGTGGCCGGAAGTACCGTGCAGAGTCCCTTCTCAGCGGGACCGCGTTGCTCAACCAGCACGGCCTGCAACGGATACTAGGATCTTTCTGGTATGCTGTAGACAATGGCGGGTATTTCGTTCGCAGACATCAAAAAAGAATTTGATGAATCGCTAGGCTACATCCAGAATGATATCTCCGCATTGTGTGGGCAGGATCAGACGGTGAACTATACCGTTGCCCTCCTTGTCTTGATTGGGTGCGAAGTCCTGGCCGAGGGGCGGGGAGATCGGAAGCGCCCTCATGATGTGTTCGCCGAACTGCTGCCGGATAATGACTGGAAGGCACTCGCGAAACCGCTGTATGAAGCGCTGCGTAACGGCCTGACCCACAAATTCGACACCAAGCACTTGCACGTAGACGGACAGAGTATCCAGATATACTTTGGCTGGACGCTCGAGCAAGTCGTGGGCATACATTCAGCTAATCGCGGGACTGGTCTATTTATTAGTCCTCGGCCCCTCGGGGAACGCCTCTGCGCAAGAATCGACGAATTCCGGCGTGAGCTGGAGACCGATGAGCGGTTACGGGAACACTTTAGCCGGGCCTATGGACGCGAGAGCACGACAGAGTGTTCAACGAGTGAGACTGCTGCCTGGAAACGCCTGATCGCGAGCAGATGACCCTGCTGGCTGACGCCCCATTGGAGTAGCACCAACACCGATGGGCGTCAACATCCACATGGCCGCATAGTCGGCAAATCGGAAACTGACCCACTACCTACCGTTCAAGTACGCCTGCGGGCGCCGGCCTTCGCGCACCGCAGCAGATTGCTGGTGAGACATCGGGTCTGGGAATCAGATCGCGATGAGAGTCAGGCTAGGGAACGCCGAGCGGTAGATCCGGGCATCCAGTGTCAGGAGGCGATAGCCTGCTCGCAGGGCGTGCGCGCCGATAAGGAAATCCGCCAGGATGCACCGCGGGCCGGCCTCAGGGTGCTTTCGCCGCCGCGCCGCGTACGCCTGAAACGCGCGGCCGGCCAGGCGCCACGTCACCGGCCCCAGTTCCCACTCCACCGTGACGCCGGTATCTGTGAGGAAGGCGTCGAGGAAAGTCTCGTCTCTGCCCGGGGCCGCCATCAGCTCCGCATAGACAGGGGCGGCAATCACGAGGGGACCCCGGCTCTGTGCGGCTTCGAGTGCGGCTTGCGCGGCCTGGCTCAGCGCCGGGTCCTTGTCCCAGAGCGCGATGATGACGTTGCTGTCGATCGCCGTGGTCATCGCCCCCGCAACTGACGCACCCACCCCACGACCGCTTCCCGGCCGGAGCGCAGGCCGGGGTTTCCGATGCCGCGGTACTTCGCAAACGCGTTCTTGGCCCGGAGCGGCCGCACCAGCGCGCCCTCTTCGTCAGCCTCGAACAGGAGACTATCGCCCGGTTTCACGCCTAGCACGCGGCGAATCTCGTGAGGAACCGTAATCTGGCCCTTGCTGGTGATTCTGGCGCGGCGCTGCATTTGCGTTCTCCTCCTTACTTTATCACAGATCTCCTTACTTGGACGCGGGACGGCTGTAATCCGTCCGCAAGCCGGCGCGGCCTCCACGTTGTGGCGCGAACTTCAGTTTGCAGCGTCGGCTTCAGCCGACGTCTGGCGCGACGCTTCCCGGACCTGTCCCCGCCCTCGCAGTGCGTCGGCACGAGTGCCGACGCGGCACGCTGGAGAGCGCGCGCTACGACAACCGCCGCGCCGACTTACCGACGGATTACGGTCCATGACCCGCAACGGCGGCATTACTGCCGCCCGCTCCGCCTTCCCCACCCCGCCGGGCGGGATGGCGGAGAATGAAGGATATGCCTGGCAATGCGACCCGGGTGCTGATCGTCGATGACGAGGAGGCGCAGCGCGCAGGCCTCGCGAGCATGGTGGCTGCCTGGGGGTTCACGGCCGAGACGGCCGCCGACGGCCAGGAAGCGCTCGAGAAGCTCGCCACCTTCCCCGCGCACGTGCTGGTGACGGACCTGATGATGCCGCGCATGGACGGCTTCGAGCTGCTGCGGCGGCTGGCGGCGCAGGGCGGCGGCCCTCCGGCCATCGTGATCACGGCGTTCGGCAACATCGAGACGGCCATCGCCACCATGCACGACCTGGGCGCGTTCTGGTTCCTGGAGAAGCCCATCCAGCCGCGCGCGCTGCGCGTGCTGCTGGAGCGCGCCGCCTCGCAGCAGCGCCTGGCCGAGGAGGCCGAGCGCCTCAAGCGCGAGCTGAGCTACCAGGGCGTGCTGGCCGAGCTGACGGGCCGCTCCGCCCCGATGCAGGAGCTCTTCTCGCTCATCCGGCAAGTGGCGCCGAGCAAGGCGGCGGTGCTCATCACGGGGGAGAGCGGCACCGGCAAGGAGCTGGCCGCCCGCGCCATTCACAACCTCAGTCCCCGCTCGGGCGGGCCGTTCGTCGCCATCAACTGCGCCGCCCTGCCGGAGACGCTCATCGAGAGCGAGATGTTCGGCCACGAGAAGGGCGCTTTCACGGGCGCACTGGAGCGCCGCGCCGGCTGCTTCGAGCTGGCGCAGAACGGCACGCTGCTGCTGGACGAGATCGGCGACATGCCGCTAGCCACCCAGGCCAAGCTGCTGCGGGTGCTCGAGGATTCGCGCGTGCGCCGGCTGGGCGGCCGGGGGGAGATCCTCGTGGACGTGCGCGTCATCGCCTCCACCAACCGGCCGCTGGAGGAGGCGCTGCGGAAGAACGAGCTGCGCGAGGACCTCTACTACCGCCTCAACGTCTTCCACATCAACCTGCCGCCGCTGCGCCAGCGGCTCGACGACCTGCCGCTGCTTTGCGAGGCGCTGCTGGGCGATCTCAACCGCAAGCACGGCACGCGGGCGGCCGATATCGCGCCGGAGGTCATGGAACAGTTCCGCCGCCACGCCTGGCCCGGCAACGTGCGCGAGCTGCGCAACGCGCTGGAGCGCGCGGTGATTCTCAGCGGCCAAGGCACCATCCGGCCGCTCCACCTGCCGGCGAGCTTCCACGGCGGCGGCGCCGCTGGCACGCCCGCGGAGGAGGCCGACCCCGCCACGGTGCGCCTGCGCGTCGGCGCCACCGTCGACGAGGCCGAGAAGATCCTCATCCAGCGGACGCTCGTGCACACCGGGAACAACAAGACGCGCGCGGCCGAGATCCTGGGAATCAGCCTCAAAACGCTGCACAACAAGCTAAAGGAGTACGGCGCCGCGGATGCCGAGAGCGCCGCGGGGCAGTAATATGCGACGCCCGGGGGCGGAGGCCGGCCGATGAGAGGGGCGCTCAAGAAGGTCGCGGGTTTGGCCCGCCGCGCGGTGGTGCGCGCCGGCGACATGTCGTTGAAGGCCCGCCTGCGGCTGTTCGTCACCCTGCTCATGATTGCGGTGGTGAGCGCGCTCTCGCTGCTGCATCTCTACATGCTGGGCGCAAGCGGCTTCGAGGACGTGCTCCAACGGGCGCAGATGGCGGCGCACGACGTCAACGGCTTCATCGCCCAGCGGCTCCGCGAGCTGGTCATGAGCCTGCCGCCCGAGCGCCGGGCCGAGGACCCCGCGCAGCTCTGGTCCGGCCTGCTCGGAGCCGACCGCGAGCTGGGGGTCTTTCTCGAGAACACCGTCTCCAATTCGAAGGGGGTCATCGAGATCGCGCTGACGGACGCCTCGGGGCGCATCGTCGCCGACTCGCTTCCCTACCGCGCCGGCGGGCAGGCGCCCCGGCTGCCCGACTTCGAGCAGTGGGCCAGGAAGAGCCCCTGGGGCAAACTGGCCGAGGTCTTCTCCCAGCGGCGCGACTACGAAGTCACGGTGCCAATCGGCCCCCAGGGCCAGTCCCGGCCCGTTTTCCATATCCGGGTGGTGCTCTCCTCGGTGCTGCTGCGCCAGATCGTGGCGCCGGAGCTGCGGAGCATTGCGCTCATCTTCCTGGGCGCGCTGCTGCTGTCGATGCTGCTGGCCGTGGCGGTCTCGAACCTGGTGCTGCGGCCGCTGAACGACATCAGCCAGGCCATCGATCGCATCAGCCGCGGCGACTTCGGCCAGCAGGCCCGGCTCCCCGACGGCGCGGCCAAGGAGTTCGCCGCCGTGCAGTCGAAGCTGACCCTACTGGGCCAGCAGTACCACGGCGCGCGGCAGGACGCCATGCAGTTGCGCGGCAACGTCGAGCAGTTGCTGGAGCGGCTCGAGGAGGTCGTGCTCCTGTTCGACCGCGACGACCGGCTGGTGATGGCCGGCCGCGCGGCCGAGCGCCTCCTGGGCCGCGGCCGCTGGGAGATGATGGGCCGGTCGCTGACGGAGCTGTTCCCGCCGGCGGCGGCGCTGGGCGCGGCGGTGCGGAACTCGATCGAGCTGCGCCAGCCCATCAAGGACTTCCCGCTGGCGCTGGAGCGCGAGGGCGCCCCTCAGGGCCGCGTGCTGGTCAGCGTCGAGATGCTGGAGTCCTTCCCCGATCGCCAGCGCATCGGCACGCTGATCACGCTGCGGGACGCCGAGACGCGGCGCCAGATCCGGTCCGAGCTCGACGTCTCGGCACGGCTGGCGGCGATCAGCCGGCTCACCGGCGGGGTGGCCCACGAGATCAAGAACCCGCTGCAAGCCATCACGGTGCACCTGGAGGTCCTGCGCTCGAAGCTCGCCGGCCAGAACGACTACGTCGGCGCCGAGATCGAGACCATCGCCCGGGAGATCCTGCGGCTGGACCGCGTGGTGAA
Source organism: Bryobacteraceae bacterium (assembly GCA_050010255.1). Lineage (GTDB taxonomy): Bacteria > Acidobacteriota > Terriglobia > Bryobacterales > Bryobacteraceae > JBEKLJ01. The sequence goes on along the minus strand of JBEKLJ010000015.1, from coordinate 10,510 downwards.
GACCTTTCTGGACTTCACCCGGCCCGTCGAGGTGAAGATGCGCGACCTGGAGATGGTCGCCCTGGCTCGAGATGTGGCCTCGCTGGTGGGCCCCTCAGCCGGCCGGCAGAATGTTCGCCTCGAGCTGGACGCGGACCCGCCGGAGATCCACGTCCACGGCGACCGCGACCTGTTGCAGCAGGCGCTCCTGAATGTAGTGGTCAACGGGGTGGAGGCGATGAAGAGCGGCGGCCGGCTGAACATCCAGTTGCGCCGCGAGGGCGAGGAGTGCTGCGTGAACGTCTCCGACGAGGGCGGCGGGATCCCCCCGGAGATCCGCGAGAAGATCTTCAACCTGTACTTCAGCACTAAAGGGAAGGGCTCGGGGATCGGCCTGGCGGTGACCTTCCGCGTGGTCCAACTGCACAATGGTACCATCGACTTCACGAGCGAGCCGGGAGCAGGGACGACGTTTCGGCTGCGCATCCCGGCCCTCCACCGGGAACCGTCCCGCGACCCGCGCTCGGGGGCCGGCGAGGCGGCCCCGGGCGGCTGAGGGAGGCTCGAACCCAAGCGCAATGAAGATCAGGCTGCTAGCCGCCGTCGCCGCGCTGACGCTGGCCGTAACGGCCCCGTCGTGCCGGCGCAGCGCCAAGGCGCCGCCGCCGGCGCCCCGGCCCACGCCAACCGCCCCCGCACCACGGCCCCCACAGCCGGCGGCTCTGCCGGCGCCTCCGGAAGTGGCGCCGCAGCCACCCGACCTGACGCAGCCGGCGCCCGTCCCGAGCACCACTGAGGTGCCCCCGCCTCCCAGGCGGCCCCGCCGCCGCCCCCCTCCTCCCGTCCACGAGCCCCGCGTGGCGCCCGTGCCCGAGGCATCGGTCCCACCACTCGAACAGATTCTCACGCCCGAGCAGCGCCAAACCTACCTGGAAGCTATCGACCGCAACCTGGGCCGCGCGCGGAAAACCCTGGAGGCTTTGCAGAACCGGCGGCTGAACGACGAGCAAAGGACCTACCTGGAACGCATCCGCGCCTTCATCCAGCAGGCTGACGACGCCCGCAAGACCGACCTGTTCCGCGCCCGGAACCTCTCCGAGCGCGCCAGCGTGCTGGCCGAGGATCTGCTCCGCAGCGTGCAATAGAAACAGTTCGGGCCGGGCATGCCCGGCCCCAGCCCGTCCGTCAGAACGCGCCGCGGGCACGAACTCGGACGACGGGGGCTGTGCGCCGGAATGCGGCATCCACGCGGCGGGTACCACCGGCGCTCGCCGTAGCGCGGGCACTCATGCCTGCCGCGTCGCCACTCCTGGCGACGCACGGCGAGTGAGGGGACATGCCGGAAGACATTGTGCCAGACGTCGGCTGAAGCCGACGCTGCAAACTGAAAGTTCGCGCCACGCAGTGGAGGCCGCGCCGGCTTATGGCCCGGCCCGCACACACCACAAGCGATCTCTTCTTGGAGGGAGGCACGCCCGCCGCCCTGCGGCGCGTGCCACCTTGGAACCGCTCTCGAGTGCGCCGGCAGGCGTACCCGAGAGCGGAGGACTTATCGCAGCGGCAACCGGGCGGGCTACTGCTGCGCGACCGCCGCAGGCACGTAGATATTCACGTTCACGCGGCGCATCTGCTTGCGCGTTGCCCGGGTGGTCGCGCCCTCAGTCTTCGGCGCCGGCCCGAGGCCGATCACATGGACCCGGCGCAGAGGAACGCCGTGATCCACCAGATACCGCATCACAACGTCGGCGCGGCGGGTGCTGAGCCCCAGGTTGTAGTCCGCCGGACCCGTGTGATCGGTGAAGCCCTGGATTTCCAGCGCGTAGCGCTTCAGTCCCTGGACCTGCTGGGCAATCTGCTCGAGCTTCGTCTTGTCCTCAGCGGTCAACGTGGCTCTGTTAGTACCGAACAGTATCTCGTTCGATGAAGACAACTGATAGTTATCGATGTTCTCGACCGCGCTTTCCATCTCCTTCTGAACCTGGCCGACGTGGGTCTGGGCCTGCTGCGCCGCATCGGCGGCGCCGCGAGCGGCTGTGCCGGCCTCGCCCGCGTGCTGGTCAGCCTGCTGGGCGGCGCGGGCGGCCTCGTTGGCCCTGGTCTCGGCGGTCATCGCCCGCTCTTCGACCCGCGATATGTCCGTTCCTTCTTTGCGCTCCAGGTTCGCCAGAGCCTCGGTTTGCTTCTTGGATACTTCGCTCACCCGCGCGTCCACGACTCCAGTCTGCTGGAGGACGTACTTCTTCGTGGCGCAACCCGGAGTGGCGAGGGCAACAATCAGGAGCCCGCTGGCTCCCATCAACAGTCGTGCAGTGGTCATGAACTACCCTCCCGCGGGAAATCATGCATGTTGGTGGCCAATTTGCAGGGCTACCCCGGTCCTTTGGCCACAACGGGTTAGGGGAACGCCGCGGCGCCGCTAAGGTAAATACTGCACTCGGCCCCCGGGCGCGACCGGCAAAAACTGCCGCGTGGCCAGGGGGCTCGTCAATTGAACGCTCCCGGCTCGCGGCGACCCAGCATAATGGTGGAGAAGCACATGCAGGCGGCGCCACGCTACGAAGTCTACGATCAGTTCGCCTGGTTCTATGCCCGCGGCTGGGGGCAGGACTTCCACGCGCAGGCGCGGGGTCTGCTCGAGAACCACGTGTTCCCGCGCCTGAGGGCGGCGGCGCGGGTCCTGGACCTGTGCTGCGGGTCCGGCGACCTGAGCCGCGAGCTGCTGGCGCACGGCTACCAGGTGACCGGGCTGGACGGCTCGCCGGAGATGCTTCGGTACGCGCGCCAGCGAGTTCCCCGGACCGAGTTCCTGCTGGAGGATGCCCGCAGCTTCGCCTGCGAGGCTCGCTTCGACGCCGTCCTGAGCACCTACGACAGCCTGAACCACATCCTCAGTCTGGAGGAGCTCGAAGCCGTCTTCGCCAACGTGTTCCGCGCGCTGGTTCCCGGCGGGCTGTTCTTTTTCGATCTGAACATGGAGGAGGCGTTCGCGACGAACTGGCACTGGCACTATGCCACGGTCGAGGAGGATACGGTCGGCGTCACGCGCACCAGCTACGATCCCGCCGCCAAGACCGGCCGCGCCGACGTGACGCTGTTTCGGCTGGAGGAGGGCGTCTGGCGGCGCTCCGACGTGGTGGTGCTGGAGAGATGCTACGAGCGGGAGGAGGTCACCGGGGGCCTGGCGCGCGCCGGATTCGTCGAGGTCCAGGCGCGCCCGGCCTGGGAGCTTGGCATGGGCGGCGATAGCGCGGTCGGCCGGGAGTTCTTCGGCGCCCTCAAGCCGCGGCTGGCCGAGTGAGGCCCCCGCGGGCGCCATTCAACCCCCGGCGCGGCTTTTTTGACCCCAAAAAGCGCCGTTTCGGGCCTGAAGCGCATCAAAAGGCGGCATTTCCGCTATGATGGATAAGCTCGAATCAGCCCTGGGGCGCCGGCAGTCCAGGCCGGCGGCTGATGGCTGAAGGCCTTCGTTCCATGGGTGTCAATATCGGTCTCGACATCGGCGCGATCAGTCTCAAGCTGGCTGCGCTTGGCAAGCCGGAGGACCGGGCGATCCTGGAGTCGCTCTGCGCGAAAAACCGCGCGTTCCGGCTGGCGAGCTGGGAGGCGCCCGGCGGCAAGCGCTCGCCGCTGGTCCTCTCCGAGTACCGGCGCATCGCGGGCAGCCCCATTCAGTCCACCTTCGACCTGTTGCAGGAGTTCTACGATGCCGTGCCCGAGGAGCGCATCGAGGGCATCCGCGTCACCGGCTCGGGCAGCCGCACCATCGCCAAGATCCTGGGCATTTACTTCGAGAACGAGTTCAAGGCCATCGCGCGGATGGTGGCCGGGTTCTACCCGCACGTCCGCACGGTGTTCGAGCTGGGGGGAGAAAGCGCGAAGTACATCCGCCTGGAGAAGCAGCCCGACATGGAGCGGCCGGCGATCGTGGATTACGACCGCAGCGGGGAGTGCGCCGCCGGCACGGGCTCGTTTCTGGACCAGCAGGCGCTGAGGATGGGCTACTCGGTCGAGGAGATGGGCGCGGTGGTCGACACGGCGGGCTGCGCGGCGCGGGTGGCCGGCCGCTGCTCGGTGTTCGCCAAGAGCGACATGATCCACGCGCAGCAGAAGGGCTACACGCCGGCCGAGATCCTCCGCGGCCTGTGCGACGCGGTGGCGCGCAACTTCAAGGCGAGCATCATCAAGGGCCGCCCGGTGACGAAGCCCGTGGCGCTGATCGGCGCGGTGTCGCAGAACTCCGGCGTCACGCGCGCGCTGCGGGAAGCCTTCGGCCTGGCCGAGGACGAGCTGGTGGTGCCGGAGCTGTATGCCTGGTGCGGCGCCATCGGCACGGCGATGCTGGAGGCCGAGGAGCGCAAAAAGCGCTCCTTCCGCGAGATCCACCGGCTCAGCCAGCACGAGGCCGAAGAGCGCGTCTGCGATGCGCGGCCGCTGTCGATGGAGAACGTCGTCCTGCTGCGCCACCGCGTCCAGCCATACGTGCCGCCGCCAGGCGACGCGCCGATCCCGGCCTACTTGGGCATCGACATCGGCTCGGTCTCCACCAACGTCGTCGCCATGGACGAGAACGGCGCCGTGATTCACGACATCTACCTGCGCACGGCCGGCCGGCCCATCGAGGCGGTCCAGCAGGGCCTGAGCGAGCTGGAGCGGGTCTGGGGCCCGCGGCTGGTGGTCCGCGGCGTGGGAACCACCGGCTCGGGGCGCGAGCTGATCGCCGAGCTGGTCGGCGCCGACGTGGTGAACGACGAGATCACTGCGCACAAGACCGGAGCGCTGCACGTCTCCGGCACGCTGGGCGGCGAGCCCGTGGACACTATTTTCGAGATCGGCGGGCAGGATTCCAAGTTCATTTCGATCGAGAACGGCGTGGTGGTGGACTTCGCCATGAACGAGGCCTGCGCCGCGGGCACCGGCTCGTTCCTGGAGGAGCAGGCCGAGAAGCTCGGCATCTCGATCAAGGGCGAATTCGCCAACCTGGCGCTGGCGGCCCCGGCGCCCACCCGGCTGGGCGAGCGCTGCACGGTCTTCATGGAGCGCGACGTGACGGGCTGGCTGCACAAGGGCGAATCGGTGCCGAACCTGGTTGGCGGCCTGGCCTACTCGATCGCGCTCAACTACCTGAACCGCGTGGTCCGGGGCCGGAAGATCGGCCGGGTGATCTACTTCCAGGGCGGCACGGCGTACAACGACTCGGTGGCGGCGGCCTTCGCCGGCCTGCTGGGCAAGAAGATCACGGTGCCGCCGCACAACGGCGTGGTGGGCGCTATCGGCATGGCGCTGATTGCGCGGCAGTGGCAGGAAGCTACGCACGGCCCCTCGCGCTTCCGCGGCTACGATCTCTCCCGGCTCCACATGACCAGCCGCGACTTCGTCTGCAAGGCCTGCTCGAACCTCTGCGACATCAAGGAATTCACCATCGAAGGCCACAAGAGCCACTGGGGCGACAAGTGCTCGGACAAGTTCCGCAAGCCCTCGCCCACGGGACGCAAGCCGGTGATCGAGGACCTGTTCGCGTTCCGCGAGCGGCTGCTGGAGTCGCTGGCCGGCCACCCGCTGGGCGGCAAGCTCGAACGGATCCCCGGCCAGCTCTGCGTCGGCCTGCCGCGCGCCATGTCGATCTTCGATCACCTGCCGTTCTGGCTGCGCTACTTCACCGAACTCGGCATCCAGGCGGCGGTCTCGCCGCTCACGGACCCGAGCATCGCCGCCGAGGGGCTGGAGATGGCGCTGGCGCAGCCCTGCTACCCGATTCAGGTGGCGCACGGGCACGTCGGCGCGCTGATCCAGATGGGCGTGGATTACATCCTGCTGCCAAACGTGCTGGACGCCGAGACCGATGAGAGCTTCTCCTCGACGGCGCACTTCTGCCCGTGGAACCAGACGCTGCCTTTCGTACTGCGCGCGGCGCCGCGGTTGGAAGCCCACCGGCACATGTTCCTGATTCCGCAGCTCCACTTCCAACTCGGGCGCGAACAAATCAAGAACGGCCTGTACGCGGCCATGCGGCGGCTGGGCGTGAGCCGGCGCGCCAACGAGCGCGCCGTGGACGCGGCCTACGCCGCGCAGCGCGACTTCCAGCAGGGGCTGCTGGAGGCCGGCCGGAAGGCGCTGGAGGTGCTCGATAGCACCGGGGAACCCGGCCTGGTGCTGGTGGGCCGCGGCTACAACATCTACGACCGCAACATCAACTGCGACGTGCCGCGCAAGCTGCGCCATCGCTACGGGGCCAACGTCCTGCCGTTCGATTTCCTGGTGACCGGGCAGGAGCCGATCGGCGACCTGCACCCCAACATGTACTGGATCTCGGGGCGGAAGATCCTCAGCGCGGCGCGGCTGGTGAGCGGGCGGCCGAACCTGCACCTGGTCTACATCTCGAACTTCAAGTGCGGGCCCGACTCCTATATCAAGCACTTCACCCGCGAGGCCGCGGGCGCGCCGCTGCTGGTGCTCCAGTTCGACGGCCACGGCAACGACGCCGGATACATGACCCGCTGCGAGGCCTACCTGGACAGCAAAGGAATCCTGCGATGCTACAAGCCGGAAGCGGCGATGGCTGCCAGTCCAGTCCACTGAAGGGCAAGCGGATCTTCATCCCGCCGATGGCTTACGGCAGCGGCCGCACCTTTGCCGCGGCGTTCCGCGCCCTGGGTCTGGATGCCGACATCACGCCGCCCTCGGACCATCGCACGCGGGAGCTGGGGGCGCGGTATACCTCCGGCGACGAATGCTACCCCGCCAAGGTCACCGTGGGCGACTTCATGAAGCTGCTCGAGCAGCCCGAGATCGACCCGGCCGAGGTGGTGCTGTTCATGCCCACGGCGGGGGGACCGTGCCGCTTCGGCCAGTACGCCCCCTACCTGCGCCACGTACTGGCGAATAACGGCTATCCCCGCACCGGCGTCATCTCGCCTACGAGCAGCGACGGCTACGCCGACTTCGGGCCGTACGCGCGCGAGTTCGTGCGTACCGGCTGGCGCGCGCTGCTGGCCGCCGACATCCTCCAGAAGGTGCTCTTACAGTACCGGCCGTACGAGACCCGGAAGGGCAGCGCCGAGGTCGTCTACGAGGAATGCCTAGACGACCTGTGCAAGACCATCGAGACCGCGCCGCTCGCCCCCCCCGCGCAGCTCAAGGCCATCCGCGACGCGCTGGTGCGCTGCCGCAACCGTTTCCGCGCCTTGCCCGTGCACCGCGACCGCTCGACGCCGCTCATCGGCATCGTCGGCGAGATCTTCTGCCGCTTGCACTGTTTCTCGAACGAGAACCTGGTGCGGCAACTGGAGGAGTACGGCGCCGAGGCCTGGATCTCCGACATCACGGAGTGGGTCTGGTACACGATCACCGAGCAGTTCCGCAACCTGCACCTGGTGGGGCGGCAGTTCTCCTTCGAGGCGCTCAAGGCCTGGATTCGCAAGAAGGTGCTGAGGCGCGACGAGCACGTGCTGACCGAGCCCTTCCGGGAGGACTTCATCGGCTACGAGGAGCCGCCGGTGGAGGAGGTGCTGGACGCGGCGCGGCCCTACCTGCCGAGCGACGGGGCGTTGGGTGAGATGGTGCTCAACGTCGGCAAGACGGTCTGCCTGGCCAAGCGGGGCGCCGACGGCATCATCGACATCAGCCCGTTCACCTGCATGAACGGGATCGTCTGCGAGGCGGTTTACCCGGCCGTTTCGCGGGACCTGGGCGGCATCCCCATTCGCAACTTCTACTTCGACGGCACGCAGTCGGATCTGGACCGCGACCTGGGCGTTTACATGGAGCTGGCGCGCAACTACCAGCGCCGCAAGAAGTGGCAGCGGGTGTTCGGAAACCTCGCCTGGGTGTGAAGCTGCCCGGCCGCGGAATCTTTGGAATCCCGGTAGAATCGTGGCTAGGTGCCGTGATGGCCTTCAGCATCAGAAACTCCGAGACGGACCGGCTGGCTAGGCAGCTCGCCAAGGCGACCGGCGAGAGCCTGACGGAAGCGGTCGCCAATGCCCTCCGCGAGCGGCTGGATCGTGTCCGGCCGCGGCGGCGCGGCCGATCCCTGGCCGACGAGCTGGACGAGATCGCCAAGCGCTGCGCCGCCCTGCCCGTGCGTGACGACCGCACGCCCGAAGAGATCATCGGGTACGACGAACACGGCCTGCCACGCTGAGTATCATCCGCATTCTGGCGTGAGCTTGCGCCCGCGGCGGGCGCCCGATCTGCGCGGGACGGCCGGCGGGCCACGCTATAATGAGCGCTCGATGCCCGCCCACGAGCCCTTCCATTTCCACTCGCTCGAGGAGGTTCGCGCGCGCATTGCGGAGCTCGGCTTGGAGCTGGGCGTCTCCGACGACATAGGCCCGCTGTTGGAGCCGGTGGATGCCGGCGGCTTCCGGCTGCCCAACCGCCTGGTGGTGCTGCCCATGGAGGGCTGCGACGGCCTAGCCGACGGCGCGCCGGACGAGCTGACATTCCGCCGCTACCGCCGCTTCGCCGCGGGCGGGGCCGGGCTGCTGTGGTTCGAAGCCACCGCCGTGATCGAGGAGGGGCGGGCCAACCCGCGCCAGTTGTGGATCCGCCGCGAGACCCTGCCCGGGTTCGCCGCACTGGTGGAGCTGGCGCTCAAGAGCGCGCCCGCGCGGCCGCTGACGGTCCTGCAATTGACCCACTCCGGGCGCTACAGCCGGCCCGGGCGCGCGCCGCGCCCCATCATCGCGCACCGCTCGCCGTACCTGGACCCTATCCACAAGCTGCCGCCGGAGTACCCGGTGATCTCCGACGAGGAGCTGGAGCGGCTCGAGGACGCTTACGTGGAGGCCGCGCGCTGCGCGCGCGCGGCCGGCTTCGACGCCGTGGACGTGAAGGCCTGCCACGGCTACCTGCTCTCCGAGCTTCACGCCTCGCACACGCGCCCGGGCCGCTACGGCGGCTCGTTCGAGAACCGCTCGCGGTTCTTCCGCAACGTGGTCGCGAAGATCCGCGACGCCGTGCCCGGCCTCATGGTCACCTCGCGCATGAACGCCTATGACGCCATGGCGTACCCCTACGGCTTCGGAGTGGATCGGGAGGACGTCAACACGCCCGACCTGGACGAGCCGATCAAGCTGGTGCGGTTCCTGGCCCAGTCGGGCGCGCCGCTGCTCAACATCACCATCGGCAACCCCTATTACAACCCGCAGGTGAACCGGCCTTTCGACCTGCCGACGGCCGGCTCGCCCCTGCCGGACGAGCACCCGCTGGCCGGGGTGGCGCGATTCGCCGGGATTGTGCGCCGCATCCAGACCGAGTTCCCGGGGATGCTGGTCATCGGCGGCGGGTACTCCTGGCTGCGGCAGTTCGCGCCGCACGTGGCGGCGGCGGCCGTGCGCAACGGCTGGGTATCGCTCGTCGGGCTGGGCCGCCTGGCGTTAGCCTACCCGGACTTCCCGCGCGAGCTGGCCGAGCGCGGCCGGCTCGATCCGGAGCGCGTGTGCGTGGCCTGCTCGGCCTGCAGCCAGATCATGCGCGATGGCGGCCGAACGGGCTGCGTGCCGCGCGACGCGGCGATCTACGAGCCGATCTACAAGGCGGGCCGGGCCGAGGCGCTGGACACGATCCTGGACATGGCCAAGATTTGCCGCCAGTGCAGCGACCCCACCTGCGTCGGCGGCTGCCCGGCCGGGGTCCACATTCCCGAGTTCATCGGGCACATCGTGGCGGGCCGGTTCCGCGAAGCGTACGAGACGCTGCGGGAGCGCAACGTGCTGGCCGCGGTGTGCGGCTACGTTTGCCCGGCCGAGACCCTGTGCGAGGCGGGCTGCATCAACCAGCACTATTCCCAGACCGTGCCCATCCGCCACCTCCAGCGCTGGGTGGCGCGCAAGGCGGTCGAGGAAGGGTGGGCCGCGGAGATGCGCTCGCGGGCCGCCGGCACGGGCAAGCGCGTGGCGGTGCTCGGCACCGGCCCGGCGGGCATCTCGGCCGCGGCCACGCTGGCCTCGCTCGGGCACCATGTGGCACTGCTCGACCGCGGCGACGCGCTCGGCGGCCTGGCTCACGACACTATTTCCGCCGAGCGCCTTCCGGACCCCATCCTGCGGCGCGAGGCGCGGGACGTTCTGGCCTCGAGCGGTGTCAACGAATACCGGCCGAACGCGCGTATCGAGCCCGGCTACACGCTCGATAGCGTGCTGGCGGAGGGCTTCGACGCCGTCCTGATCGCGCTGGGCCTGGGCAAGACGGTTCCGCTTTCCGGAACGGTGCGGCCCGCCTCCGGCGTGGCCAGCGCTCTGGAGTTCCTGGAGCGGACCAAGCGGGGCGGCCCGGTTTCCGGCGCGGTGCTCGTCCTGGGCGGAGGAAACACCGCCATCGACGCCGCGCTTTCGGCCAAGCGCGCCGGCGCCTCCGACGTCTCGATCATCTACCGGCGCTCGTTCACGGAGATGCCGGGCTGGCCCGGGGAGCGCGACCAGGCCATCCGCGCCGGGGTCAACTTCCTCATCCTGACGGCGCCGGTTGAATACGTGGCAGACGCGGAGGGGAAGCTAACGGGGCTTAAGGTGACTCCACGCGGCTCGCCGAG
>JBEKLJ010000014.1:0-27279 GCA_050010255.1 Bryobacteraceae bacterium | reverse complement strand
TTCTCCTCTGCCATTCGAACCACCAAAGCCTCGGTCTCTCCGGCGGTGCGAGGCCGCCCCGGTGCGCGCTTGCCACTGCCGTCGTATTTCTTGGCGATCAGTTTCCGATGCCAAGCCAACAAGGTCTCGGGCGTGACAATGGTGGCCACCTCCGCCAAAAGCTTCCGTCCCAACCCTTTGGCCTTTGCGGCTAATCGACGGCGCTGGTCGTCGTTGAGCCGCACTCGCCGCCCGCCGAGTTGCTCGCGAAGAACCCGGTTCTCCTCGCGAAGGTAGTCGACGATCTGCAGTTGGCGTTGGTTCATCCACCCGGCGACGGCGATCAGCACGAACCGGAATGGATCCAGGACTCTCGGCATCTCGTTAGCTCATTATTGCGAGCTTCAAGACTGCAGTGACGAACCAGCGCCAATTCCAGCAGGTCCGGTTTCCGGGCCATACCAGATGTAGATTCTCAGCGCTTCTCGCCATCCCGGCTAGCGCATATGAAAAGTCCGCTGGTCTGCCACTATGCCCCCTGCTATGCCCCCCCTGTGCATAGATCGGTTTCTATCGAGTTGTCCCGCCAGCACCAGCGGCTCAGACGCCACAACACGCATTCTGAGAAATAAATACCTGTATTTACAATTTGATACAAACATGGCTCAATAGACGCCAATCGGGGAGCGTCGGCGGAGGCAAGAAGCTGAAACCGGCCAAAAGCGGATTATGAGTCCGCTGCTCTTACCGCTGAGCTAAGGGCCCGGGTCACTTGAAACCGGCGCCTCACCCACCCGGAGGCGGGGCGGCCCCTTCTCCGACCCCCTGATTGTAGCCGAGGTTCATCCGCGACTCCAAGCCGTCGCATAGCCCGCGTCCTCCGGGCCGTTCCGCTACACTGATCCAGACGCCCGGGCGCGAGCGGGCGCAAGCATTCGGACGCAAGTCGAACGAGGAGGACTACAATGCGCATCACCCGGCGAAACGCCATCGGACTGCTGGGGGCGGCCGTTCCTGCTGCCACATTGAAGCGAGCGTTTGCCGCCCAACTGGCAGGCACTGAAATCCAGAAGGGACCTTTCCAGGCCACCCGTGAGTCGCTGAAGACGTACCGCGCCCCGGAGTGGTTCCGGGACGCCAAGTTCGGCATCTGGGCGCATTGGGGTCCGCAGTCCGCCGCCGAGTATGGCGACTGGTACGCCCGGAACATGTACATGGAGGGCAGCCGGCAGTACAAGTATCACGTCGCGCGGTATGGCCACCCGTCCAAGTTCGGGTTCAAGGACATCATCCCGACCTGGAAGGGGGCGAGGTTCGACCCGGGACACCTGATGGAGCTCTACAAGCAGGCCGGAGCGAAGTACTTCGTGAGCATGGGCGTGCACCACGACAACTTCGACCTGTGGAACTCCCGGCACACGCGCTGGAACTCCGTGAACATGGGGCCGAAGATGGACATCGTAGGCATGTTCCGGAAGGCCGCGTTGAAGCAGGGGCTGAGGTTCGGGGTAAGCGACCACCTGTGGATCAGTTACAAGTGGTTCTCGGTGAGCCACGGAAGCGACAAGACGGGTCCGTCAGCCGGCGTACCTTACGACGGGACCGACCCGCAGTACGCGGATCTCTATCACGACGTGAAGGAGATCTACGAGAAGCTCCCCTGGGACGACGAGGGCATTCCGGATTCCTGGAAGCGCCATTGGCTGCTGCGCATCAAGGATCTGGTGGACCAGTATGAGCCGGACCTGGTCTACCAGGACGGAGCGATCCCCTTCGAAGACTACGGCCTGAATCTGGTGGCGCATCTGTACAACCAGAGCGCCGGACTGCACGGCGGCAGGGTGGAGGCGGTCTACACCAGCAAACGCCTGGAGGACTGCCAAGCCGGCACGTGCGTGTTCGACGTGGAGCGGGGCGTCGTGGACAAGGTCTGGCCCGAGCCCTGGCAGACCTGCACTTGCGTCGGCGACTGGCACTACAACAGGGAGGCCCACTACAAGTCGCCGAAGATCGTCATCGATATGCTGGTCGATATCGTCAGCCGGAACGGCAACCTGCTGCTGAATTTCCCGCTGCCCAACAACGGCGAGCTGGACGCCGAAGAGCTGAAGATCCTCTCGGAGATCACTAAGTGGACGACCGTGAACGGCGAAGCCATCTATGGTACGCGTCCCTGGAAGATCTTCGGCGAGAGCCCTGGCGCGCAGGTTCAGAGCGGGGAGCGCTTCAACGAGCGCGCACGCAAGCCGTTCACCGCCGAGGACGTTCGCTTCACCACGAAGGGCAAGACGCTGTACGCATTCGTGATGGGCTGCCCCGAGAAGGAGGCCCTCATCCGTCCCCTGGCCACGGCCGGCACGCTGGGGGTGGGCAGGGTCAGGAAGGTGGAGCTGCTGGGCTTCCAGGGCAAGTTGAAGTGGGCGCAGGACGCGGCCGGCCTGAGGGTCCAGATGCCGCCGGAGAAGCCCTGCGATCACGCCATCGCCTTGAAAGTGATCGGAGCGTAAGCGCGGCCTTCGGTGAACGCCCGCGCGGGGCGCCCGCCCGGCACGGCGCAGCATGCCGCGACTGCTTTCAAGCGGCGGCTCGGCCTCGATTCGGGCCGGGCCGCACCCGCAGAATGCAGAGCCAGACTACAGTAGTAATTCGTGTGTAGGGAGGTACCTCATGATTCGTAAACGCAGCCGCCTGGCGCTGCCTCTGTGCCTCGGCATGGCGCTGGTGGCGGCCCCTGTTCTCAATGCGGCGTCGGGCAACCAGACACCGGCGCTGCTGAGCGACCTGGTGGACGTCAGCAGCGACTTCCACGACTTCACGAACACCTACTTCCTGGCGGACAGCCTCTACGGCTTCGACCCGGCGACCGGCGCCGGCAATATCACATGGCAACGGAATCACCTGTATCCCCGGATCGCCTTCAACACGATGGAGGGGATACTGAGGCCGTTCGGCGGCCTCACGTTCCCGGAGGTCGAGTATGCAGTCAACCCGACGCTGCCGTTTTCGATCGAGTTCGTCTCGCCGCGGACGGTGCGGATCCGTATCAGGACCAGCCTGGAGGCCCGGCCGCAGACCGAGGAGCTGATGCTGGTGGGCGAGCCGCCGCGTGACAACTCCTGGAAGCTCACCCGGATCGAGGGCGGCTATCGCTACTCGAGCGCGGCCGGCTCGGTGACGGTTTTCGAGAAGCCCTGGCGCATCGAGTTCCGCGACGCGGCGGGGCGCCTGCTCACCCGCACCAACCACGAGTCGGACAACCATGCGACCCAGGTGCCGGTGCTGCCGTTCTCCTTCATACGCCGGGCGTCGGATTACTCCCGGAGCGTGGCGGCGGTGTTCTCGCTCGCGGCGGGCGAGAGGCTGTTCGGCTGCGGCGAGTCGTTCACCGGGCTCGACAAGCGCGGCCAGAAGGTCATCCTATGGACCAGTGACGCACAAGGCCCCGAGAGTTACCGCATGTACAAGCCCATCCCGTTCTTCATGAGCAACCGCGGGTACGGCATGTTCGTGCATACCTCGGCGCCCGCCACGTTCGATTTCGGCGCCACGTTCCACGGCACGAACGCGCTGATGCTGGGCGACGACGATCTGGACCTGTTCGTCTTCCTCGGCCAGCCCAAGGACATCCTCAACGAGTACACGAACCTCACCGGCAAGGCCGCGATGCCTCCGCTGTGGTCCTTCGGACTGTGGATGAGCCGCATCAGCTACTTCTCCGAGGAGGAGGTGCGCGGGATTGCCGCCAAGCTCCGCGAGAACCGTCTGCCCAGCGACGTGATCCACATCGACACCGGCTGGTTCGAGTACGACTGGCGGTGCGACTTCCGCTTTTCCACCTCGCGGTTCAAGGATCCGGCGAAGATGATCGCCGACCTGAGGCAGCAAGGCTTCCACGTCTCGCTCTGGCAGCTCCCGTACTTCGTGCCCAAGAACCGGCTGTTCCCGGAGATCCTCGAGAAGAAGCTGTACATCCGGGACGGCAACGGCAACCTGCCGTTCGAGGATGCCGTGCTGGACTTCTCCAATCCGGCCACGGTGAGGTGGTATCAGGACAACCTGGCCGGCCTCCTGCGGATGGGCGTGGGCGCCATCAAGGTGGATTTCGGCGAGTCCGCGCCGCTCACCGGCATTTACGCCTCGGGGCGCAGCGGGTTCTACGAGCACAACCTGTACCCGCTCCGGTACAACAAGGCGGTCGCCGATATTACGCGCCAGGTCTCCGGCGAGAACATCATCTGGGCCCGGAGCGCCTGGGCCGGCAGCCAGCGCTATCCGTTGCACTGGGGCGGCGATGCGGCCGCTATGGACATCGGCATGGCGGCGACCCTGCGCGGCGGCCTGTCGCTGGGCCTGAGCGGCTTCACGTTCTGGAGCCATGACATTGGCGGATTCGCGGCGCCCACGCCGGAGGAGCTCTACCGCCGCTGGATGCCCTTTGGGATGCTCACCTCGCACAGCCGCTGCCACGGCATACCGCCGAAGGAGCCCTGGCTGATCAGCGCCGCCTTCACGGATGACTTCCGCCGCGCCGACGAGCTGAAGTACAGGCTGATGCCCTATGTCTACGCCCAGGCGAGGGACGCGAGCGCGCGCGGCCTGCCCATGGTGCGTGCGCTGTTCGTCGAGTATCCCGACGACCCGGGTTCCTGGTCGATTGAAGATGAGTACCTGTTCGGGTCGGAGATCCTCGTGGCGCCGCTCCTGGAGTCGGGCAGCACGGGGCGGAACGTCTACCTTCCGCCAGGGCAGTGGATTGACTACCAGACCGGGGAGACTTACGCCGGCGGCTGGCACGACATCCAGGCCGGCAGGATTCCGGTGGTGATGCTGGTTCGGGACGGCGCCGTGATCCCGCACATCAAGCTGGCGCAATCGACGCTCGAGATGGACTGGTCGAAACTCGACCTGGTAGTCTTCGCCGCCAGCGCCGAGAGCGCGCAGGGGCTGGTCTGCCTGCCGTCGGACAACGTGCTGCGCAGACTGGTGCTGGCCAAGAAGAACGGCGCCTTCGCGCTGGCGGGAGATCCGCTGGCCGGCCAGGCCGCCGTGACGGTCACGCCGTATAGGGGGAGCGAGCGGTAGGGGTCGATTATGATCGACCCCTGCGTCGTCGGCGTGCAGGAAGAGGGGCGATCATGGTCGCCCCCTACTTCGCCGGTGCGTAGGAAAAGTCCCAGACCTGCACGTTGCCCTTGCCCTGCGTGTACTCGATGACGGCGTATTCGCCGGGCGCGAGCGGCTGCTCGGGCCAGATCTTGTAGAGCCCCTCGGCCACCTGTTTGCGGAAGATCGGGACGTCCTGCTGCTGCTCGACGATGTCGTTGCTGACCGGGTGGATGTCCCAGCGCTGCACGATGCGCGCGCGCCGCTTCGCTCCCAGCCGGACGATGCCGAGGCGCTCCTCCTGCGCCAGGCGAAAGTAGAACTCGGGGCGGGCAATGGAGATCACGCTGGCCGAGTGTTCGCCGTCCAGTTCGATGGTGGCCCTGCCGGGCACAATCGGCATCGGCGCGAGAATCTTCAGCACGGCGCGCCCTTTGCTGGTGACCACCTTGGACTCGGCCTGCGGGATGGTGCGAAGCTGGCCGCCTTCCACAAGATAGACTCCCGTCTCCACCGGCACGCGCTCGCGTTCTTCGCGCTGCTGGTGCTCGAACTGCTCCTCGGCGGCGATGTCGGCCGCTTCTTTCTCGAGCGCCTGCTGCCGCTGCTGGCGCTCGGTCTCGGTTCGCTTGAGATCGACGAGCGAGAGCGGGACTTCCTCCCACTCGCTGCGCTCAACACTGTAGAAGCGCACGCGGTCGCCCTGGACCTCGTACTCCCGGACCACGTGGTACCCGCCATCCGCCAAGTACAGCCGGAAGTTCGCCGCAAAGACCGTCACGGCCAGCAGCACGACCAGGGCGAGGCGCCGGAGCATCTGACTGTTTGATTGTACCGCCCGGTCTGCCGTTTTCCCGCGGCGCCCGCAATCCGTCCGTAGGCCAGCGCGGTCTCCACTTTGTGGCGCGCGCTTTGCCGTCGTTTGGCATCCGCAATCGGACAGCGTGCAGCGTCGGCTTTGCCGTCGTTTGGCATCCGCAGACGGACAGCCGACGTCTGGCACAGCGCTTCCCGAGCCTGTCCCCGCACTCGCCCTGCGTCGCCAGGAGTGGCGACGCGGCAGGCAGGAGTGCCCGCGCTACGGCAAGCGCCGGCTGCACCGCCCCGGGTTGAGATCGCAGTCCAGGGCACCGCCCGCGTCGTCTGAGTTCGCGCCTGCTGCGCATTCCTACGGACGGATTGCGACGACGCCTCGCTTCGGACGGTGTGAAGAGATCGGGCTAGTACGGCGTACTGAAACGTGCCGAAGTCTGCGGCAGCCCTGGCGAGGCTAGCAGAGACAAAATGAGAGTACTGGTACTCCGCCGAGACCGGTTTCGGATCATGTTACCCGAAGTTAGCAGAGGCCCTTTAACTACGCGTCTGGACACCTCGCTGCCCAGAAGTTAACTCCGCTCCCGGTACTAGGACGTTAGTTCCCCATCGCAGGGCTGCGTTTAGGAAGAAGGGACGGTTTTCGGCGTGAAGTAGTGCCCGAGCAAGTGATCCTGAACCAGTTGATTCTTCTGGAAAAAAGACAGATAACACCAATATAATTGACGGGAAGGACTTGGCTGGATGCCCTGCTTCTATTGTGGGAAACGGGTGTCGCTGGTCCGGCAGCTCACGGACGCCGACTTCTGCTCAGACGACCATCGGAAGCGGTATCGCGCGATCACCCGGACGGCGCTCAACAGGCTGCTGGAAACCGGCCAGCAGACTGCCGAGCCCAGTGAGGACCTGAGCGAACCGTTTCCTCCACTCCCAACCTACGTTGAGGAGCCTGAGGTTGAGTTGCCGGCGCTCAGGCACGACGAAGCCGTGCCGCTCCAGCCCCCGACTCCGGCCACGCGATCCCGGCGCCCCCGTCAGCTTGGGGCGCCGCATCCGGTCTTTGCCATGCCTCCTGCGCCTGTCGCGGCGACGCCGCCTCCGCAGGCCAACTTCTTCCTGGAGTTGCCGCTGCGGCCGTCGCTAGCGGGCAGCTTCCGGCACACTATCGATCTGGAGGCCGCCGAGCCGGACTTCGACGGCCAGGCGGAAGCGCCGCAGGGCGACAGCCCCGCGGAGAGCCCGAGGCTGAGGGGCAACAGTCTCCACGGCGGCGAGCTGCACATGGGCCCGTTGCGCGCCGCCCCACAGTTGCAGGCTCGCGCGGCGGAGCGCTTGCCCATGGTCTCGACAGTCCCGGTGCGGCTCCGTCCCGCAACCGTTCCCGCGGACCGCAAGGCGTTCCTGTCCGCACCAAGCCTGGCAGCACCGCAGCCGGCGCTGGGGCGCGTTCCGGCCAGGTACATCTCAGTCGCGGGGATGGGCCAGGGTGAATTGATTTACCGCCCGGAGACCGCCCTCAATCGCCGGTCTGGTTGCCGCGCCGCCGTGGATGCGTTCCTTGACTTTCCGCGCGAGACCGAGATCCTGCGTTTCGCGCGCCGGCCTGTCCGCAACGCGCTGCGGCAGCCCGCCCCGCGGCCACAGTCCGTGGCGGCGGCCAAGGCGGCACTCGGAAACGTGTTGGAGCCGGCCCTGGCTTTCCATTCCCCGCCGGCGCTGGTGCTTGAGATGCCGTGGCGCCGCGCGAGCGCGCCGCGGCTGGCCAGCCACTGGGTTTGCGCGTCCCCCCAGCCGGTCCTGTGCCGGTTGCGGCCGCTGGAGATACCGCTGCGGGTGCTCGCGCCGCAGGTCGTGCTGCCTGAGCCGGTCATCGGCGTGCTGGTTAAGGCAGCTCCCGCCGCCATGCCGGCGGTCGAGCAGTGGGCAATTCTGTCGCCGCGCGTTGTCGCCGCCCTCGCGGCGCGGCGCGTAGCGCCGTTCGGCGAATTCGCGCCGTCGGCCGCATTGCTGCCGCGGTTCCGTCTCGCCACCGGCGCCGTTTCAGGCCTGCCGTCGGCCGGCCTGGAGTTCTTCGGATATCCGGTCGCGGTCAGGTCCTGGCGTGCCAGACCGCTCAGTCCAGCCCCTGAGTTCACCCTGCGGCCGCGCGTGGAAATGTCGCTGCCGGGCTTGCTGGTTCGCAGGGGCATGCAGGGAGTGGCATCCGCGGCGTCCTGGATGGAATGGGCGATATTGCCCCTCCGACCGCCCGCCGCCGCCAGCGCGCCGGCGTTCGAGGTGCCACTGCCAAGAGCCGCGTGTTGGTACCCCCGCGCGCCAGAGGCAGCCGTCTTCTCGCGGAGTCTGGCGCGGCCGGGATTCGAGTTCTCCCCGGCCTCGCGGCCGGTGCGCAGTACGACGGCCGCCCCGTTGGCGCTGGGCGCGCAACAGCGCGTGGCCGGCGAGCTGGTCGAACTGCCGCCGCGCCTGCCGGTGCAGCGTTGGCAGCGCCAACTCATTACGCCGCAGCCGATGCCCCCGCAAGCGGCGCGCATCCTGGCTCGGAGGTCCGCACCGCGGATGGCGCTGCCGGTTGCTTTCCGGATCGAGGCACACACGCCGGTTTCCGCCGTTCGCGCCCAGGCGCACCTGGAGAAGGCCCCTTATGCTGCGGCTCCGCCGCCCCGGACGCTGAGGGGCGCGCTGGCGCCCGCCCCAGCCGAGTTTGGGTTCACCTTCCAGCCGGCTTCGATACCGGGCCTGGGGACGACGGCGACTGGCGCCAAGCTGCGGGCCGGCGAGGCCGCGCTGTCCCACCCGACGCCGGTGGCGGGAATGCGGCCAGGCGCCCTCCTGGCGACGCCGCCCATGATCGCGGTCTCATCGACGCTCTCGCTCGCGGGGCTGATGCTCCCCCCGCGGGAGCGCCGGACGGCTCTCGACGCCTGCGGATTGTGGGAGGCTGAACTGCCATCGGCGCGGAAGCTGCTTTCGGCGATCGAGCCCGCGCCGCAGGCGCCCATTGTGGCTCACACATTCTTCCCGCGACCGCCCGAGCCCGTCTCGGCGACGCATGGGCTCCCGCACTCGGCGTACATCGGCCTCGCGGCGGCGGCCACGGGCCGGAGGTCGCGAGCCAGCGCGCCCGCGCTCTGCGCCGTGCCCGCGCCGCAGCCTAGATTGCTGGAGCCGGCGCGCAAGCTGGCCTGGACGGCTTTGCTGTCCGAGGCCAAGCCGCTGGCCTCGCGGATCACGTCGCTGGCCGGCGCCAGGCGCGCCTGGAGCTCGGACTGGCAACGCCTCGGCGCCGCCGCGCCGGTCGTGCACGGAACGGTCGAGATGCTGCGGTTTGGCCGGCTCGCTGCGGCGAGCATCGAAGCGGCCTCCTATCTCCAGCCAGCGCGGAGAGCCCCGGCGCCCGCCGCGCCGGTAGCGAGCCAACTGGCCTTTGCCGCGCACCCCGCCAAGCGTCCGGCCAAGCGTCGGATCACCGCGCGCGAGAGCCTGGACCAGATGCCGGCGTTCCCGTCGCCGCCCCAGGCCCCCCGGCCGGCGCCGGCCGCACCGCGAACGCTCGCCGTCGGATTCGCGGAGCAGGATTCACGGGTGCCGGACCTCCGCGCGGCGGAAGCCCCGTTGGTGCGGCAGCTCGAAGCCCGGCGGCTCGGCGAGTGCTCGTTCGGGGCGGGCGCGCGGCCACGGATGCGCGCGACTCCGGAAATGCACCGCGCCTCGATGGCCAGCGCGCCGATCCCGCTGACGTGCGAGATCGAGCGGGCAGCGGGACGGGTGCCGCCGCTGCGGCGTTTCCTGCTTGGATCCGCCGGCCTGGATCGTCTGGCCCAGCTCGGCGCGCGCAACTTGGCCGGACGCGCGCGGGGCGCCTGCCGGGTTGAGATCGCGGCCGCGGCGCCCATCGAGCCGGCCTCCGCGCCGCTCGGCGCGCGTCACTGGTTGGGCGCCGCGCCGGCAATCGCACGCAGCGGGCGCGCGCCGGCCGGAGCGCTCCAGACCACGCCGGCGGCGATCGTGGCCGTGAGCACGCACCCGGCGGAGCTGCCTGCTGCCCGGCGGCCGGCGATCGATCACGCGCTCGCCTCGGCCGCGCCTTTCCGGCTGCGCAACCAGGCGCGGCAGCGCACCTCCGCGCGTACTCACGAAGGCTGGCAGGCGCTGAGGCAGGAATCCGGCAGGCTTCGCTTCGAGACCGCAGCCACGCGGGCGCTGGGCGTGCGCTGGCCGACCGCGACCAGCTTCCGCTTCCAGCACGGGCGGCGGCCCGCGGCGAAATCCGGCACGTCTGTCCACGTGGATCCGCGAGCCGCCGTGGAGTTCGCATCGCCGGCGCTGGCGCGTCCGCAGTCGGTGGGCTACACGCCGATCCTCTCGATCCGGCGGCTGTCGAAGCTGGCGGCGTCCCCGTCGAGGAACGATACCCGGACGGCGGGCAGGGTGTCGCACCTGGCGCCGGTGTTCCGGCCAGCGGCGCGGCCCAGCCGCCTGCCGGTGTTCCACACCCAGCTCGAGAAGGCGCACATGCCCGCCGGCCGCAGCTTCTATGGTTTCGAGATCGAGGACCACAACGATCACGCCACGGCGGTCATAGGCTCCGCCTACCCGGCGCCGCTGCGCGAGCCCCTGCCTGCCTCTGCCGCGTTCGCGGTGCGCTCGCGCTGGAACCTCGGCCTGGCGCTGTTCGAGCCCGTCGTGGGCGGCCCGCACACCGGCGCGCCGCGGGCGGCGTCCGGCTGGAGCGGGCTCCCGTTCGTTCAGGAACTGTGTTTCGTTGACGCCGGAATCGAGCTGCTCGGCATGGACTTCGAGGCTATTGCCGAGACGCATGAGCCGCGTTGGCGCAGCGCCTTGAAGACGGCCTCTGGCTTCTTCCGCGGTGTGATGCTTGTCATCCCTGGATTCATCGTCCTGAGCGCCAGTCTGACCGGGTGCTCAGCCAGTGGCGGCTCTTTTCGTCAAAGCATCCAAAGCCGCGCCGCGATTCACATCGAACACGACTTCGCCAGCGGCCTCCAGGGTTGGTACGGCGCGCGCGACTGGGCAAAGAACTGGTCGCGCGACCCGCAAGGATTCGTGCGCGCCGGCCAACTGGCGCTGTATCGGCCATCGCTCGAACTGACCGATTACCGGCTGGAGTTTCTCGTCCAGATCGATGGTCAGGGCGTCGGCTGGGCCTACCGCGCCGCCGACCTTCAGAACTACTACGCGACGAAACTGATAATCGTCGCGCCCGGCCCGCCGCGCCGCGTCGCGCTGATGCGCTACCAGATGGTGGGCGGCCAGGCGGTCCAGCCCCTGCGGATCCCCCTGCGGATAGGACTGCACAACGGGCGGCCGTATCGCATCCGGCAGGACGTGGTGGGCAGCGACTTTACAACCTCGATCGAGGACGAGGTGATCGATTTCTGGACGGACGACCGGCTGAGGTCCGGCGGAGTCGGGTTCTTTGGTGATAGGGAGGATCGGCCTCTCCTGTATTGGATGAAGGTCACCTATCACGACGATTTTTGGGGCAAGGTCTGCGCCATGCTCGCCCCAGGCAGTTGAATCGGGCGCGTGCTTCCACGCTACGGGCGGCTCGTTGGGGCGCCCGGCAGACGGCCGCGCTTTGAATATGGAAACGAGGTCGAGTTATGAGTCCACGTAAACCGATGGGTAGCGGGCCGGAGCTGCGGCCCGTCGAGTTCACTCCGCGCACGGAGGGACCCAAGGCATCGCGCTACATTGCCCGGGCCGTCTCCCTGCACCTGGACGGTAAGGCGGAAGAGGCCCTGCGCGAATTGCAGCGCGCGGTGGCCAAGGGCGAGAAGTCGGCGGAGATCTACTCCGCGATGGGCCAGGTCCAGTTCGAGCTGGGGCAGTTCGAGGGCGCGGCAAACAGCTACCGCGAACTGCTGCAGATCGAGCCCGACCACCAGATGGCCTGGTTCAACCTGGCCGTGTGCCTGGAGCGCACGGGACGCTGGCAGGAGGCGGCCGACAAGTTCCAGAAGGCGTTCCAGGTGGATGCCTCGCGCACCGAGGCACAGCTCGGGCTGGGTATCTGCCTGCTGCACCTCAACCAGGCGCAAACCTCGCTGGGGGCCTTCGAGCGGGTGCTGGAGCGGGAGCCGGAGAACGAGACGGCGGTGTTCGGCAAGGCCGTAGCGCTCCAACTGGATTCCCGTTACGACGAGGCGGCCGAGCTCTACCGGCGGGTGCTGAAACGCAACCCGAACTCGGAGGAGTCCCTGGCCAACTTGATCGCCATCGGCATGACCAAGAAGGACTATGAGCTGGTGCGCGAGTGCTCCGAGCGCCTGCTGGAGCTGCGGCCGGCCTCGACCGCGGCCCTGGAGGGCCTGGCGGCCTGGGCCTCGGCCAGCGGCGATTTCCAGATGGCGGCGAAGTTCTG
Organism: Bryobacteraceae bacterium; assembly: GCA_050010255.1. Taxonomy (GTDB): domain Bacteria; phylum Acidobacteriota; class Terriglobia; order Bryobacterales; family Bryobacteraceae; genus JBEKLJ01. The sequence continues at coordinate 14,996 of JBEKLJ010000014.1, read as the reverse complement.
CACGCTGCTGGTGGACGCCGTGCCAAACCACTTCGAGGGCTGGTTCAACCTCGGGCTGGCGCACCAGAAGGCCGGCCGGCTGCAGCAGGCCGCCGACGCGTACCAACAGGCCATCAAGGTGCGGCCGCAATCCTCCCAGGCGTACACCAACTTGGGCATCGTGCGGCAGGAGCTGGGCGCGCTCAAGGAGGCCAAGGACGCCTACCGCGAAGCGGTGCGCCTGGACCCGGCCGCAACCGCGGCGCTGTGGAACCTGGCGCTCGTCCTGGAGCAATCGGGCGAGCAGGAGGACGCCGAGAAGTCCTACATGAAGGTGCTCGAGAAGGACCCGGAGAACGCCGAAGCGCGCTTCCGGCTGGGCTACGTCCGGCTCCAGCGCGGCGATTACCGCGGCAGCGCCGAGGCCTTCGAGACCTGCCTGAAGAAGCGCAAGGACTGGACCGAGGCGCAGATGAACCTGGCGCTGGCCTACTGGAAGATGGGCGACCGCGATCTGGCGCAACTGGTCTACGAACAGGCGCTCAACATCGACCCCAAGTCGCTGGACGCGCTGCGCGGCCTGGCGGCGCTGGCTCTGGAGCGCGGTGACCTGGATCAGGCGCTGGAGTACCACGGCCGGCTGGTGGACCTCGGCGAGCGCTCGCCGGAGCTACTCTATAACACTGGCCTGCTCCTGCAGAAGGCGGGACAGGCCGAAGAAGCGGCCAAGCTCTACCGCGAGGCGTTGGAGGAGAACCCGGACTTCGCCGAGGCGCTGCTCAACCTCGGCCACGTGATGAAATCGCTCGGGCAGGAGGAGGATGCCCGCGCTTGCTGGAGCAAGGCCCTGGAGGCCAAGCCCGAGCTGGCGCAGGGTTACTTCGAGCCCGTAAAGAATTAGGCCCGCGTCCCGGCCTAATGCGGCCGCGGTTCGGCGCTCCATGCGCCGGGCCGCGGCCGTTTGCTTTGGAGCCGCCGGCGGCGCGGCATCGGCATCTTCTGCGGCGCGGGCTCGGCGACTGCGACAAGAGCACCGCCGTGGTATTCTGAGGACGAATTGGCGCTATCGTCTAACGGTTAGGACGGAGCCCTCTCAAGGCTTAAATACGGGTTCGATTCCCGTTAGCGCTACCAGAATCGCTCTTGCGCCCCCATCCACTCTGAGAGGCTGGCAGCGCAGCGCCGGTCCCCGTCAATCCTTCTTAAGGCTTACCTCGCGGAAGTAGACCACCGAGCGCGCGTCGTGGTTCTGGAGACCGATGTAGCCGACATCGGGCCGGGGCCCGCGCATCGGCTCGTACCACTGCTGGCGCTCGGGCACGGGCTGGTCGCCGAAGAAGTCGTTAACCTTCTCGCCGTTCAGGTAAACGATGGTCTCCTGGCCGCGGAGCACGATGTCCATCGTGTTCCACTCGCCGGCGGGCTTCTGAGTCTGCCTGGTCACCTTGCTGAGCGAGTAGATTGCCCCAGTGCAGTGCCAGGCGTCGCCGGCGGCGTCGATCTGCACCTCGTAGCCGTTGTGGACGGCGTACCAGGGGTCCTTGGGCGGCTCGGGTATACGGATGAAGACGCCCGAGTTGGCGTACTCGGAGACGGTCTTGAAGACCACGCGCAGGGTCGCGTTGCCGATTTTCTCGCGCGTGTAGTAGAGCAGGCCCATGCCGCCCTCGGTCTTGAGCAGGCCGTTCTCGATGACGAAGCGGCCCGGCCCGACCATCTGCCATCCGCTGAGGTCCTGGCCATTGAAGAGCTGCCTCCACTCGCCGGCCTGGCATAGGACGGCGAGCGCCAGCAGGAACAGACAGCGTCGCACCATACAGTACGATTCTAGCCTGCATTCTTCACCACGACAGCGGTTTCGGCCGAGTCGCCAGCCACTTCGCGCGGGAAGCAGCCGGTTGTGACATCATGCAGTCGAGGGTCGCCGAAGACGTGGCGCGGCCCGCCGAGTTGCGCCGGTGTTCGGATTCAAGTCATCTGGGTCGAAGCGCCGCCGCGTTCCCGTGACGCGCGCGGGCGCCGTGTTCGCCGCGGCGATGCTTGCGCTGGGGGCGGTGGCGGCGCTGTCGGGAAACAACCTGCTGTTTCTGATGGCCGCGGCGATGCTCTCGACGCTGCTGATTTCGAGCTTCGTCAGCCGCCTCTCGCTGGCGGGACTCGAACTGGAGTTCATGCTGCCCGAGCACATCGCGGCGCGCCGGAAGCTCGCCGGCCGGGTGGCGGTGCGGAACGCCAAGAGCTGGGTGCCATCCTTCTCGGTGCGCCTGGGCGGCTCCAGCCAAGGCGTGCTGACGACGCTCTACTTTCCGGTGATCCCCGGAGGCGCTGCCCTGGACGAGACCGTCGAGGTCTGCTTCGAGCGGCGCGGCGTTTACCGCGAGAGCGGCTTCGAGTTCTCCACGCGCTTCCCGTTCGGTTTCCTGGAGCGGCGCGCGGCAGTGACTCTGCGGCGCGACGTGGTGGTCTATCCTTCCATCGATCCGCAGCCCGGCTTCGAGGAGCTGCTGGCGGCGGTGCGGGGCGATTTGGAAACGCAGATCCGCGGCCGCGGCCACGACTTTTACCGCATCCGGCCCTATGAGGCCCTGGAGAGCGCGCGCCACGTGGACTGGAAGGCGACCGCGCACACGGGCGAGTTGCAGGTGCGCGAATTCGCCCGCGAGCAGGAGCGGCAGGTGGAGATCTTCCTCGATCTGAACGTCGCCGCCTCCGAGCGAGCCTGGTTCGAGCAGGCGGTGGACGCTTGCGCCTACCTGGCCTGGAGCGTCACGCGGCGCGACGCCCGGCTGCGCTTCCGCACGCAGGAGATCGATCTCGCAGTCCCCGAGACGGGCGACGTCTACGCCGTCCTCCGCTACCTGGCGACGGTCTCGCCCCAGGCCGGCAAGCCGCCCATCGCCCCGGCTAGCGAGGAGAGCTACCAGATCGTCTTCAGCGCCGCCGGCCCGCGGGCGCTGGCGGAGGCCGGGTGGGCGGCCGGGCGCATCGTCGGCCCCGGCGTGCTTCCCCATCCGGCGGCAGGCTAGGAGCGCGGGGGAATGGGCGCGGGCAACGGGCTTGCGCTACATGACCAGAAGTAGTCATAATAGTCACGTGGAGACCGAAGTCAATATCGCCCAGCTCAAGGCCCGCCTGAGCTACTATCTCCGCGCCGTGCGCGACGGCGCCGAGATCATCGTCAAAGACCGCGATACGCCGGTGGCGAAGCTGGTCGCCTGCAAGCCGCGGAAGCCGAAACTGTCGGTAATTCCGGCGCGCGGCAAACTGTCCGATCTGAACGACCTCAAGCTCACCCGCCCGGCCAACATCACCATGGACACGATCATGGAAGCGCTCGACTGGACCCGGCGCGACCGTTTCTGACGCATGAAGGCCTATCTGGACAGCTCTGCCGTGCTTGGGTGGCTGCTTCAGCAGCCTGGCTCCGTGTCCGACTGGAGCCGGTGGGAAGCGGGTGTTTCCTCCGAGCTGCTGCTAGTCGAGGTTGCGCGAACACTCGACCGGATGCAGGTGCTCGGTGAACTGAGCGACGCCGATATCGCCGAGAAGCATGAAGCGCTTCGGAAACTGCTGGCCAAGTGCACCCTCGTCGAGTTGCGGCGGAAGGTTCTGGCGCGGGCGGCGGGCTCATTTCATACTGCCGTCGGCACGCTCGACGCGGTCCACCTCGCCACGGCGCTGCTGTGGGTTGAGGAGCGCGACGAACCGCTCGTCTTCCTGACGCACGACAAGCGGCTCTCGCTGGCCGCGCGCGCCCACGGCCTCGAGGTCGAGGGCGTATAGCGCCAGCGGGCGCGCCCAGGCGATAGCTCCCAAACGATGGCTGATGGCCAGTCCCGGACTGCCGCCGTTGCTAGAATGTGGTCAATGTCTTACGACGTCTTGATCCTTGGCAGCGGGCCGGGCGGCTACTCGGCGGCCGTGCGCGCGGGCCAATACGGGCTGCGGACGGCGATTGTCGAGAAAAACCAGCGGCTTGGCGGCACCTGCCTGCTGGTCGGCTGCATCCCTACCAAAGCGCTGCTGCACACCGCCGAACTCTGGGAGCAGGTCCAGAAGAGCGGCAGCGAGGGCGTCGGGTGCGACAACCCGCGCCTGGATTTCACCCAGGCCATCGCGCGCAAGAACCAGATTGTAGCCAAGCACTCCAAGGGCGTCGAGTTCCTCATGAAGAAGAACAAGGTGGACGTCCTCGGCGGCACGGCCACGATCCAGGGCCCCGGCCGGGTAGAGGTCCGCGGCGAGAAGGGCGTTCAGACCGTGGAGACGAAGAACATCGTCATCGCCACGGGCTCGGAAGCGCGGATGCTGCCCGGGCTGGAGCCCGACCCGGAGTACATTCTCACCAACGTCGAGGTTCTCGACCTGCCCGCCGTGCCGAAGTCGATGGTGGTGATCGGTTCGGGCGCGGTGGGCAGCGAGTTCGCCTCCATGTTCCACCGCTTCGGCAGCCAGGTGACGCTGCTGGAGATGCTGCCGCGGATCGTGCCGCTCGAAGACGAAGAGGTTTCCAAGGAGCTCGAGCGCGGCTTCAGGAAGTCCGGCATCCGCGTCGAGACCGGGGCGCGGGCCGAGGAGATCCGGCGCGTGGAGGACGGCGTCCAGATCACGGTGACGCTGGCCAGCGGCAAGCAGGAGGAGATCCGCGCCGAGAAGGTGCTGGTCGGCGTGGGCCGCCGGCCGGTGACGGGCAACCTGGGCCTCGAGACCACGCGCGTCCAGATCGACCGGGGCTTCATACAGGTGGACGAGCGCCAGCAGACCGCCGAACCGGGCATCTATGCGATCGGCGACGTAGTGGCGGGGACGCCGCAACTGGCGCACGTCGCCATCAAGGAAGGCCTGGTCGCGGTGGCGCACATCGCCGGGCGGCCGGTCGAGCCGCTGAATCGCAGGCAAGTCCCCGCGTGCACCTACACCGATCCCGGCGTCGGCAGCGTGGGTCTGACCGAAGCCGAGGCCCGGGCCAGCGGCCACCCGGTCAAGATCGGCAAGTTCCCATTCACCGCCAACAGCATGGCCACGATCCTGGGCCGGCACGGCGGCTTCGTGAAGGTGGTCGCGGAGGAGCGCTACGGCGAGATCCTGGGGGTCCACATCATCGGGCCGCTGGCCTGGGAGTGCATCGGCGAGGCGGTGGCGGCGATGGCCGGGGAGGCGACGGTGGAGACGATGATGAATGCTATCCACGCGCATCCGACTCTGAGCGAGGCCGTGGGTGAAGCCTTCAACAGCGTGTACGGATTGGCGATTAATGCGTAGCCCGCTCCACGCCGTGACTGGCGGCGCGGCCGAAACGAGGTCCCTGGTGAGAAATGCGGGCTAGCTGCGAACTGCATGACCTCGGCCGAATCGGCTACGGCCAGGCTCTGGAATGGCAGCGCTCGCTGGTCCAGAAGCGCAAGCAGGGGCTGATTCCGAACCAGTTGCTGATCCTGGAACACCCGCACGTGATCACGCTGGGGCGCAATGGCAGGCTGCAAAACCTGCTGGCCAACCAGGACGCGCTGCGCCGCGCCGGCATCGCGTTCTTCTCGACCGACCGCGGCGGCGATGTCACCTACCACGGCCCGGGGCAGGTGGTCGGCTACCCCATCTTCGACCTGCGGGAATGGAAGCGGGACGTGGTGGCCTATGTGCGCGCCCTGGAGCAGGTGCTGATCGACACACTCGAGGATTTCAGCATCGCGGCCGGGCGAATTCCCTCCCTGACCGGCGTCTGGGTGGAGGGGAAGAAGATCGCCGCCATCGGCGTGCACATCAGCCGCTGGATCACGTCGCATGGCTTTGCGCTGAACGTCGCCCCCGATCTCAGCTATTTCCAGTACATTATTCCATGCGGCCTCGCCCGGCCCGTCACCTCGATGGCGGAGCTGGGCGTGCGGCCGCCGCGGGCCGAACTGATCGCGTCGCTCGCGAGGCATTTCTCCGAACAGTTCGGGCTCGATATTGTCGAACCGGTGAGGGCATCCGAGGAGGCCATATGATCGACGTCGTCATGCCGCAAATGGGCGAGAGCATCGTGGAGGGCACGATTACCAAGTGGCTGAAGAAGGCCGGCGAGCGCGTCGAGCGCGACCAGCCGCTGCTGGAGATCTCGACCGACAAGGTGGACACCGAGATCCCCTCGCCCGCCTCGGGCGCGCTCGCCTCCATCCTGGTCCAGGAGGGCCAGACGGTGGCGATCAACACGGTGATTGCGCACATCGACGAAACCGGCGCGCAGGCCTCCCCGGGTGCGCCGCCGCCGGCGGCGGCGCCTCCTCAGCCCGAGGCCCCGCCGGCCGCCCCCGGCGAAGAGGCGCCCAAGGCGGCCAGGGCGGAGGCGGCCGAACAGGCGCCTGCTCCCGCGCCCGAGGCAGCGGGGGAGGAGCCGGCGGGGCCGCTATCCCCGCTCGTTCGCCGCGTCGCGCGCGAGCACGACATCGACCTGCGGCAGGTGAAGGGCACCGGCACCGGCGGCCGCATCACCAGGCAGGACCTCGAGAACTACATCGCGCAGCGCGGGGCGGCTCCGGTCCAGGCCCCTGCACCGCCGCAGGCGACGCCCGCCGCGGCGCCCCCCGCGGCGCGGCCCGCGGCGGTCCAGACCCGCGTCGAGCCTATGAGCGTGATGCGCATGAGGATCGCCGAGCACATGGTGGCCTCCCGGCGTATCTCGCCGCACGTGACCACCATGCACAAGGTGGACATGACCAAGGTGGCGAAGATCCGGCAGCGCAGCAAGGCGGAAGTGCAGGCGCGCTACGGTCTCTCTCTCACCTACCTCCCCTTCATCATCCGGGCCGCGGCCGAGGCGCTGCGCGCCTATCCGCTCTGCAACGCCTCGATCGATGGAACGAACATCGTCTACCACGGCGAGGTCCACATTGGAATCGCCGTGGCGCTCGAGAACGGGCTGATCGTGCCGGTGATCCGGAACGCGGATGAGAAGAACGTGCTGGGGCTGCAAAGGGCGATCGTCGACCTGGCCGCCCGCGCGCGCTCGCGCCAGCTCAAGCCGGACGAGGTCCAGGGCGGCACCTTCTCGATCACCAACTTCGGCAGCTCCGGCAGCCTGTTCGGCACGCCCATCATCAACCAGCCGCAGGTAGCGATTCTGGGCGTGGGCACGGTGGAGAGGACGCCCGTGGTGGTGGAGGACGACGCCATCGCCATCCGCTCCATCAGCCTGATCGGACTGACCTTCGACCACCGGCTGATCGACGGCGCCTACGCCGACCAGTTCATGGTGAAGCTCAAGTCAGTGCTCGAGAGCTGGTGCGACGAAGTGCTGTAGCGGTGAGTGGGATCTTGAGGTGAAGCGGCGCACCACGTGCCAGCTCAAAACGGGAGAGCAGATGGGAGGCCGCCGCTGCTACACCTTCGATTTGTGCCCGCAATCAGTGCAGGCCATCTTGAACCTTGCCGGCAAGACAGGCAAGCCCAAAACCAACCAAGTTAAGAAGCTGCCTCTCTTGTCGATGAGCAAGTGAGTGTTGGTGCTGCCACAAACCGGGCAGCGTTCAGCCGTCGCTGGCGGAATCTCCTGCCCGCCCTGCTCGTCGTTCTCTTCAGTCTGCAGGATGCGGCGGGCCTCTTCAACCTGGGATTCCGGCACTTGAACTTTGACTCCGCCCAGCGCGTTCGACCACAGCCAATTGGCGCCGATCGCGCATTCATCTGCGAGGACTGCATCGATTCCAAAGGCGTCCAGTTTTGACCTCACCAGATTGGCTTCGAACGGAGTGCCGTAGGACGCTATGGTGACCAGCCCGTCTGGCATGGCCGCCTCCCGAGGCAGTATATCACTCGGACCGTGAGCCCAAGCAAGGTGTTGATTCACGTCAGTTGCCAAGGGCCTAACGGGCATTTCTCGAGCGGAGGCAACCATCGCTTTGATCCCGGCACGCGTTAAGGCGCGGCGTCCCTGGATGCGGCGTGGACTGTGGACCATAGTCTCGGACCATGGTACACTAGAGACCGAGACGGGAGGCATCGCAAATGGAGGAGCTGGCGATCTCGAAATTCAAGGCCACCTGCCTGGCCGTGCTCGAGCGGGTGCGGAAGACGCGGAAGCCCATCCTGGTTACGCGGTTCGGCGAGCCAGTGGCCGAGGTTACGCCACCTTCGGTCTCCCCCCGCCCGTCGCACTGGGTGGGTTCGATGGCCGGTACGGGGCGAATCGTCGGGGATATCATCGCTCCCGCAGCCGGCGAGCGCGACTGGGAAGCCCTCCGGTGAAGCTGCTTCTGGACACACACATCTGGCTGTGGAGCTTGCTGACCCCGGCGAAGCTGACCCGCCAGGTCGCCGCGGCACTGGAGAATCCAGGCAACGAGCTCTGGCTCTCGCCGGTCAGCACCTGGGAACTCCTCCTGCTCTGCCACAAGCGCCGCGTGGTTCTGGATGCGGACCCGGCCGCGTGGATCGAGAACGCGCTGAAGGCGGCGCCGTTCATTGAGGCGCCGCTCACTCACGAGGTCGCGCTCGAGACGGCCCGGGTTCGGCTGCCGCATCGGGACCCTGCCGACGCGTTCCTGGTGGCGACGGCGCGGGTCTTTGAACTTACCTTGGTGACAGCGGATGAACGGCTGATCGCGGCCCGCCAGGTTCGAGTGCTGGCGAATCGCCAAAGAAACCGTCGAGGGACGTAACCTCGCACCGCCCGGCAGCGTCATCACAGGCAAGTCCACTGATGCAGTAGAGCGGGCGCGCTCACCCGATGACCCAACCGCGCGCCCGCTTCTTCTCAAGACGCCATTTCTGCTGTCAGCCTGTGCGGCAACTTGGCAGCGTAACGCCCTCCCCGGAAGAGTGTGAATCCACCTTGAGTGCCACGAAGTCGGACTCGAGGAAGGTGAGAATGGCCGCACGGGCGAGCAATCGCCCGCCACTCACATGAAGTAGTCTTTGACCTTCTCGAAGAGGCCGCGCTTGTCGGGCTGGTTGTCGACTGGCAGGACCTCGGCGAGCTGCTCGAAGAGTTTCCGCTGCTCGCGGGTCAGCTTGGCGGGGGTCTTCACCTGGAGGTGTATATAGAGATCGCCGCGGCCGTGGCCGTCGACGTCCGGCACCCCGCGGTGACGCAGCCGGAGCGTTGTTCCGCTCTCGGTGCCCCCGGGGATCTTCAGCGGCTCGGCGCCATCGAGCGTCGGGGCCTGGATCTCGGCGCCGAGCGCCGCCTGGGCCATGCTGACCGGGATGGTGCAGTGCAGGTCATTCTCGCGGCGCTCGAAGATGGCGTGCTCCTGGACCTTGATGAAGACGTAGAGGTCGCCGTGCGGGCCGCCGTTGACGCCGGGCTGGCCCTCTCCGGCCAGGCGCAGCCGCGTCCCGTTATCCACGCCCGCCGGGACGTCGATCTTCAGCTTGCGCTGCCTGGCCACGGAGCCCTCGCCGCCGCAGCTTCCGCAGGGCTTTCGCACCACCTGCCCGGCGCCGCCGCAGCGCGAGCAGGTGCGGCGCACCGAGAGGAACCCCTGCTGGTAGACGATCTCTCCGCGGCCGCGGCAGGTGGGGCAGGCCGTGACGCCGCCCTCCGGCTCGCCGCCCGTCCCGCGGCAGCGGCCGCACACGTCCCGCCGCGGAATCTGAATCTCGGCCGCCAGGCCGCGGACCGCGTCGTCGAAGCTCAGTTCGAGGTTGTACTGCAGGTCCTCGCCGCGCTGGGCGCGGTTGCGCCCGCGTCGCCCGCCGCCGCCGAACATGTCGCCGAAGAAGAACTCGCCGAAGATCTCCGAGAGGTCGGGGAAGCCGGTGGCGTCGAAGCCGCCGGCCGGCGTCGAGATCCCCGCGTGGCCGTAACGGTCGTAGGCGGCGCGCTTCTGCGGATCGCTCAGCACGCTGTAGGCGTCGGCCGCCTGCTTGAACTGCTCCTCGGCCTCCCGGCTGCCGGGGTTGCGGTCGGGGTGGTGCTTGAGCGCGGCCTGGCGGTAGGCGCTCTTGAGCTCCTGCTCCGTCGCCGTGCGGCTGACGCCCAGCACCTCGTAGTAGTCTCTCTTCTCAACGGCCATGGGTTAACTTACGGATGCACCGCGACCTTTACCATCGCGGGCCGCAGCAGTTTTCCCTTGAAAGTGTAGCCCCGCTGGTGCTCCTCGACGATGGTGTGATCCTCGATCCGGTCGGTCCTTTCCGTTTCCACTGCATGGTGCAGGGCGGGATCGAACTTCCGCCCCTCGCTCTCCATCGGCTCCAGCCCCATTTTCTTCAGGGTCTCTAACAGCCGCTGGTAAACCAGCTCGATTCCCTTGCGAAACTCCTGGCCCCCGCCGCCGGCCTTGAGGGCGCGCTCGAAGTCGTCGAGCACTGGCAGGATCGCGAGGACCGCCTCCACGGCGGCGAACTCGGCGAATTCGCTGCGCTCGCGCTGGGCGCGTTTGCGGAAGTTCTCGAATTCCGCCCGCAGCCGCAGGAGCTGATCCTGGAGGTTCGCGCGCTCCTGGGCCAGTTGGTCGCGCTCGGCGGTCAGGTTGGCCGGCAGCGCGGCCTGGTCCGAGCCGGCGGCGCCATCGGGAGCTGCCGGCTCGAGCGCCGGAGTATCGAGGTGCGGGGCGGAGGATTCTGTCGGTCTGTGCTTCTCGTGCATATCAATACGCATGGCCCTCCGCGGCGGTCCCGCCGGCTCCGCCGCGGACGGCGCATCCAGCAACCTGCGCGTGGGATTCTCCGGGGTTCGGCTTGGTTGCCGGAGGGTCTTTCCAAACCACGGGCGGCCGCCTCAGCTCACCAGCTCCTGGAACGCGTCGCCGACTTGCAGCACGGCCGACATGACGCGCTCGTAGTTCATTCGCATCGGGCCCAGCACCGCGATCTTGGCCGAATGACCACCCCGCAGCGTCACGTTGACCCCGATCAGCGACAGGGGCCGCATCGCCGGGTGGATGTCGCCCAGTCCGACCTGGACGCCCAGCTCGCCCGAGGGCTGCTCCAGGAACCGGCCCAGCAGCTCCAGAACGCGCTTCTTCTGCTCCAGCGCGTGGAAAAGTTCCCGCATCCTCTCGCGCGTCAGGTGCAGATCCAGGCCGACCAGGTTCGAGGCGCCTTCCATGTAGACTTCCGGCGCCCAATCCACCGCCAGGAGACCCTTGCCGTAGAAAACGATCAGCCGCTTGAGGATGGCGTCGTAGGCGGCGCTCTCCTGCTCGAAGCGGCGCTGCAACTCGGCGCGGGCCTCCGCCAGCTTCCAGCCGCTGAAGTTCTGGTTGACGTAGTTGCGAATGGAGTTCAGCTCCTCCTGTGCGATCTCCTCGCTCAGCCACACCACCCGATCGCGCACCATGCGGTCGCGCGTCACCACAATCATCAGGATGCGCCGGTCGGCCAACCGCAGCAGCTCGATCTGGTCGAGAGTCTGGCTGGAGGCGGGGATGGCGACCGCGATCCCGATGTTGCGGGTGAACTCGGTCAGGAAGTGGGAGGAGCGCTCGACGCGCTCGGCCAGAGACTCGACGCCGCTGAGGTCCGCGCGCAGCCGCTCCACATCCAGGGCCGGCAGCCGGTGGGCGGTCAGAGACTCGACGTAGGTCCGGAAGGCCTTCTCGGTCGGCACGCGGCCGGCCGAGGTGTGCGGCTGGTTGAGGTAGCCGGCCTCGGCCAGGTCTGCCATCACGTTCCGGATGCTGGCGGGGCTGAGTGAGTCCTTCCCATGCCGGGAGATCGTTCTCGAGGCGACCGGCTCCCCGGTCTGGATATAGGTCTCCACGATCGAGCACAGCACTCCCCGCTCGCGAGGCCCCAAACTCTGCTGAGTGCGCATGATTCCGCCTCGAAGACTCCCTGCTTTCATTCTAGCCCGGATTTCCTGCCGCGACCGTGGCGAGGTGCGACGAGAGCGTCCGAGAGACCAGGCGCCGCACCGCGGAGACGTGCGGCCGCGCGCTGCCTGCGCTCCCGCAAGCCGCAGCCGGCGAGCCTCTTGTTACAATGGCAGTTCCTTTCCGCGACCGCCGAACGCATACGGCGCCGGCCGGGGGAACAGGAGGCCCGTGGATGGTTGGACTGGTGATTCGCATTTTCAGCTTTGCCTTTCATATCCTTCTGGGCCTGGCAATGCTAGCGATCTCGTTTGTCGCCTGGACCAGCGGGCAGCACACACTTCAGATCGGGTTCCTGCCCTGGCAGGGTCTAGGGCTGACCTGCCTGCTGTCCGGCTTCGGGCTGCTGGCGTTGATCGTCACCCTGCTGGCAATCAAGCGGATCGTTCCGGTGCTGTTCGTGGTCTGGAGCCTGGCCGTGCTGGTTCTACTGGTGCGCGGGTACTTCTTCAGCTCTTACACCTTCGCGCGCGGAGGTTTCCTCGGCGCGGTGTGCTTCGTCGCGGCCGCACTGCTGGCCGTCCTCGGAAGCCTGGCGCAACTGCGGCGGAGGCGTCCCGCGGGGTTCCGGCGGACGGCCTAGGCCTGAGGTCCTGGAAGTGAAACGCCGCCCGGTCTGGCAACGTCTGTAGAAGCGAATGCGAACCGGCCATTTCCTTCGAAGTACTCGCGGCCGAACGCTGAGGCGGGCGGCCGGGTTGCTCCTGGCCGCCGCTGCCATCCTTCCGGCGCAGTTGCGGTACGCCTCCGCCGATTCCTACTACCCCCGCCACAACTTCACCTTCGGCGCCGGCGTTGGGGAGCCCAGGGCCGACCTCAAGCCGTACTTTTCCGACCGGCCGGGGATCTCCATCGGCTACGGCTACCGCTTTCAGCGTTACTTCCAGGCCGATGTCGGTCTGGACGTTGTCTTCGGCGCCGCGGAGGTCCGGGACTACCTGGAGACCGAACTCGGCCCGCTGAGGATCCGCGACCGCCAGTTCTTCATTCCCTTTGGCGGGCGGGCGATCCTGCCGCTGGCCCGCGGCCGGGTGTTGATCTCCGGCGGGGGCGGCGGCGCCTACATGCGTTACGCCGAGCTGCTGCACCAGCCGAGCGAATACTACAAGGTGGACTGCCCGGTCTGCACCGCGCGCGACGGCTGGGGGTATTACGCGCTCGCCGACCTCAGCTTCTTCCTCGATCGCTACCAGCACTTCCGCGTCGGGGCGGTTACCAAGGTCTACCGGGGCCACACGCAGGGCGAGCCGCTGGGCGGCGTGCCTCCCTTCCGCACGCGCGATGAGTGGGTGAATATCCTCGGCCAGGTGGGCTTCAGTTTCTGAGCACAGTCGCGGCAGCTACAGGCCGAACAAGGTTCTGAAATTCGCCGTTGTGGCGGCGGCGATCTCCTCGAGCGTGGTCTGGCGGAGCACGGCGAGCTGGCGCGCGGTCTCCACCACGTAAGCGGGCTCGTTGCGCCGGCCGCGATAGGGTACGGGGGCGAGGTAGGGCGCGTCGGTCTCGACCAGCAGGCGATCGGGCGGCGCCATGCGCGCGGCGGCCTGGACCCGCGCGGCTTTGGGGAACGTCACGACGCCGGCGAAGCTGATGTAGAAACCCAGCTCGATCGACTGCGCCGCCTCTTCGGGCCCGCCGGAGAAGCAGTGCATGATACCGGCGGCGCGGCCGGCCGGCGCGTGCTCGCCCAGGAGGCGCAAGGTGTCCTCCCAGGCTTCGCGCGTGTGAATTACGACCGGCTTGCTGGCCTGGAGCGCGATTTCGAGCTGCTGGCGAAAGACCTCGCGCTGAACCTCGGGCGGCGAGAAGTTGTAGTGGTAGTCCAGCCCGATCTCGCCCAGCGCGATCACCTGGGGGTGTTGGAGAAGCTGGCGCAGGCGCGCGAAGGTTGCGGGCGTGGCCTTGGCCGCATCGTGAGGGTGGACGCCCACGGTGGCATATAACCCCGGGTAGGTCTCGGCCAAGCGGACGCCGGCTTCCAGATCGGGCGGGCCGCTGCCGGCGCCAACGGCGAGGATCATTTCAACGCCGGCGGCGCGGGCACGCTCGAGGACGGCGCCCCGGTCGGCGTCGAACTGCGCGTCATCCAGGTGGCAGTGGGAATCAACCAGCTTCATACCCGCATGACTACTTCAGCCGCGCGCCGATGGGAACGTCCTCCAGGAAGCCGGCCAGCACGGGCTTGCCGCCCTCGAGCGACGCCGCGACGATCATGCCATTGGAAGTGATGCCGCGCACCTTGCGCGGCTCGAGGTTGACCACAATGACGACCTTGCGGCCGACGAGCTGCTCCGGCTGGTAGGACTCCGCAATGCCGGCGACCAGGGTGCGCGGCTCGCCCTCGGCCAGGTCCACCTTGAGCTGGAGGAGTTTGCTGGCGCCCTTGACGAGCTGGGCCTCCAGGACCAGACCCACGCGCATATCGATCTTGGCGAAGTCGTCGATGGTGATCGTGGCCGAGAGCTCCGCCGCGGCCGTGGCGGGTTGGCCGGCGGGCGCCTTCCCGACCAGCACCGCCTGGCGGGCGGATTCCTCTTCCTCCAGGCGGCGCATCTCGGCGATGGCCTTGGAGGCCTCGATGCGCGGGAAGACGGGCGCGATCTCGCCGATCCTCTGGCCGGGCGCGAGCTGGCCCCAGCGCAGGTCATTGATCCGGACCGATTCGATGGGCTCCTGGAAGCCGAGCTGGGCCCAGATCCTGGCCGTGGAGTCGGGCAGCACGGGCGCGAGCAGGACGGTGGCGATGCGGAGAACCTCGGCGGCGCTGTATAGCGTCGAGTGGAGTTTGGCGAGCGAGGCCGCGTCGCCATTCTTCACCAGCGCCCAGGGCGCCTGCTCGACGATGTGCTTGTCGGTGGCCGAGAGCAGCGCCCAGACGGCCTCCAGGCCCTTGGAGAACTCGAAGTTCTCGAACGCGGCCAGGAAGCCCGATACGGTCTGCCCGGCGAGTTGGGCCAGAGCCGCGTCGCCGCCGCCGGCGGGGATCTGCCCGCCGCAGTAGTTCTGGATCATGGTCAGTGTGCGGCTGGCGAGGTTGCCGAGGCCGTTGGCCAGGTCGGAGTTGTAGCGGCCGACGAGCGCGTCGTAGCTGAAGCTGCCGTCCTGACCGAAGACGACCTCCCGCAGCAGGAAGTAGCGCAGGCAGTCGGTGCCCACAACCCGGCGGATCGGCTCCGGGCGGACGATGTTGCCGCGCGACTTGCTCATCTTGCTCTCTTC
>JBEKLJ010000013.1:0-28374 GCA_050010255.1 Bryobacteraceae bacterium | reverse complement strand
CCGTCGAAGCGGTCGATTGCCACACCGTCGGCGGCCCGATGCACCCGGCCGTCGCTGCCGCCGTCCCACGCGCCGTGGACCTGATCGCGAGCGCGGTTCACGTGGAAAGGGCCGGGTAGCCGGACGGGGCCGGCTCCTTGACCAACCGTACGGCAAAGCGTACGATTAGAGGTACGATGGTTGTCAGTCGCTCGTTGCCCATGATAGAGGCGCGCAGCCGCCTCACGAACCTTCCCGAAGAGCTGGAGCGGGAAGGCCAAGCAGGCGCCGTGGCCGTGACCCGGCGCGGCAAGCCGGTGCTGGCGATCCTGCCCTGGGAGCTTTATGAAGGGCTCGCCGAGACGCTGGAGATCATGGCTGACAAGAAACTCACCGCGGCCTTGCGGCGCGGCCTGCGCGAGTGCGAGGCGGGGAAGACCATCCCCTGGGAAGAGGCCAAGAAGAGACTGCGGCTTTGAGCTACGCGATCGTCATCACCCCGGCGGCGCTGCGCATGCTCTCCGCGATGTCTGACCGCCGCATCCGGGTCGAGTTGTCCAAGCGCATCGACGGCCTGGCTAGTGAGCCGGAGAAGCAGGGCCAGCCCCTTTTAGGTGAATTCCAGGGCTTGCGCAGCCTTCGCGCCGTAGGACAACGCTATCGCATCATCTACAGGGTGGACCGCGGGCGCGTCCTCGTTCTGGTGGTTGCGGTGGGCATTCGCAAAGAAGGCTCGCGCAAGGACGTCTACGAATTGGCCAGGAAGCTCATCCGCCTGCGCCTGTTGTAACCACCCGCCCCCGCCCTACTCCACGTACACCCGCTTCACCTGCGCGCGGATGCCGCATAGAATGTCGTAGGAGATCGTCCCGGCCATTCGCGCCATTTGTTGCGCGTCGATCGAGGCCTCGCCCTCCTGGCCCAGCAGCGTGACTGCATCGCCCGCGCGCAAGGAGGGGCAGTCGGTGGCGTCGATCGTGGTCAGATCCATCGAGACCGCGCCCAGAATCGGCGCCAGCCGCCCGCAGGCGATGACGTGCCCGCAGTTGGAGAGCCGGTGCGCCAGCCCGCCGGCGTAACCCACGCCCAGGATGGCGATCCGCATGGGCTTGGTAGCACGGAACATGCCGCCGTAGCCGATTAGCGCGCCTTCCGGCACGTCCTTGGCCGATAGCACCGTCGCCTTCCAGCTCAGCGCCGGCCGGACCTCGAGGATCCTGGCGGGCGCGTGCCCCCGCGCCGGCGATACGTACCCGTAGAGTGCGTGTCCGGGCCGGACCATGTTGTACCAGGCCTCGCGGCGCCCGTAGGCGATCGGGTTGGTGCCGGAGATGTGCCGGAAGGCGGGTTCAACCCCGAGCCGCTTGAGTTCCCCGCACATCGCGTCGAATGCGCGTACCTGTTCATCGGTCTGCGCGCTGCGGTAGTCGGAGGCCGAGGCGAAGTGCGACATCAGGCCTTCCAGTTCCAGACTGCCGGCCCGCCGCACCGCCGCCGCGATCGCCTCCGCCCCCGCGCGAATCCCGAGCCGCCCCATGCCGCTGTCGATCTTCAGGTGATACGGCTGGCGGACCTGGCGCGAGCCCAGGAACTCATCCAGCTCCGCGATCTCCTCGACCGAGTCCAGCACCGGGGTCAGCCCATACCCGAGCAGCTCCAGCCGGGTGAACGACAGGGAGTCGGCCATCACCAGCACGCGGGCCTCGATGCCCGCCTCGCGCAGCGCCACCCCTTCTTCGGCCGTGCTCACGGCTAGCCAGCGCGCCCCTTCCGCAACGAGCACCCGCGACACCTCGACCGCGCCGTGGCCATAAGCGTCGGCCTTCACCACGGCGGCGATCTGTACTCCCGCACCCACGGCGGCGCGCACCGCGCGGTAGTTCTCCGCAATCTGCCGCCGCGAAACCTCAACCCAGGATCGATACTGCGTCGTCATAGATCCTATTGACGCCGGCCCGCGATGCCGCGCAACAGCTTCTCGTAGGCGTCGGTCACCGTCTCCCAACTGTACCGTTCGGCAACGCGCTCCTGGGCCCGGCGCCTCCAGGCCGCGCGTTCGGCCTCCGGCATCGCCAGCGCTTCCTCCATTCTCTGGGCCAGATTGCCGTGCTCGAACGCGATCCCGGCGTCGCCGGCCACCTCGGCGTTTTCGGGCGTGTCGAGGTAGAGCACCAACGCCCCCCGGCCCATCGCCTCAATCAGCGCCGGGTGCGTGCCCCCGACCTCGGTGGCATGGATGTAGGCGAAGGAGTGCGACTGGAGCTCGTGGTAGCCCTGCCCGTAAATCGCGCCCGGCATGACGATGCGCGGATCGCCCGTGGCGCGCACCCGCTCAATGTACGCCTTGGCATAGGGCGCATCGCCGATGAGCGCCAGCTTGTACTCCGTCTTGACCCGCTCGAAGCACTCCCGCACCAGCAGGGCGTTGTTCTCCGGCTCCATCCGGCTATCGTAGAGGAAATAGCGCCCGGGCTCGAGATTCATCCGCTCCAGGACCTCGGTGGCCGCCACCTGGCCCGTCTCTGCGCCGTAGGGGATGAAGTGGGTCCGCTTGCCGTAGCGCCGCTGGTAGTAGCCCGCGATGCTCTCGGCGTCGCTGACCGCCACGGTCGGGCAGAACGTCGCCAACCGCTCCGAGATCAGGTACCAGGCCCTCGCCAGCCGGTTCCATTTCCTGCGCCTGCGCTCGACGCCGTCCACGTTGAGCGCCACCGGCATCCCGAAGGCCCGCGGCAGCCACGCGAAAACCGCGTTCGCCGCGTTGCAGTAAAGCGCCGCGTCGGCGCGATGGAACAGCAGGTGGATCGTCGAGAGAAAGGTGTGCGCCAGCGTGTCCAGGTACTTGTGTCGCACCGTCGGCAGCCAGCGCAGCCGCACGCCGCGGTAGAAGGGCTCGGAGTGGCGCTGGCGGCAGTAGACCGTCGCCTGGTGGCCGCGCGCGGCCAGGCGCGTCGAGAGCTCCTCGGCGAAGGTTTCGAAGCCGCCGTAGCGCGCCGGAATGCCGCGCGTACCCAGAATCGCGATTCTCACCGCCCACCCCCGGCATACACGCTTAGCCCGGCTGCGGGAGTCACGTGGCGGGAGTAAAAGCGATGCGCTTGGCCGTCAGTATTCGAACTGCTCGGCTCGGGAGGCGCCGGCGGTCTTGAAGCGCGGCCGGGGCTCCTCCGCCGGGCAGGGCGCCGGCTTGCTAACGGGCGTGTAGAGGAACCAGGTCGCCATGTAGTCATCGTTGACGCGCCGACGTTCCATTATCTCGCGGCGCTTGCCCATCACGCGCTTCCAGTTTCGCGCCAGATACCAGAACGCTTTGAGCGATGCCTGCTCGCGCACCAGACAGCAGCCCAGCACCACCACGTCGCGCGCCGTGATCGACACCCAGTTCCGCCGGTATAGGTCGCCGGTCATGTTCTTCATCCGCATCAGGAACCGGTTCTTCACCGAGTGCATGTTGATCGCGGGCGGCAGCGCGCGCCGGTTGCCGGGCAGGACCGTCCGCACGTGGTAGCCGCGCGCGCGCGGCGTGTACATGCAGTGCCAGCCCATCAACTGCGCCCGCCAGGCCACGTCAGCGTCCTCGCGATAGACGAAGAAGTCCGGATCGAAGAACTCGCCCTGGATCGAGACGTCCTCGATCATCTCGCGGCGGTAGAGCGCGGCCGCCGCCGTGGCGCCGAAGACGTACTCGTAATTCAGATAGTGGCCGTTGTCGATTTCCTGGCTGCCGCGGTCCAGATGCCTCAGCATGGGCGTGAAGTACATCCCCGTGGAATCCACCAGCGACTCCCGGGGCAGCGCGAAGCTGGCCCGCATGGTCAGCAGCTTGCCGCACACCGTGCCGACTCCGGGATCCAGATGGCCCGCCTCCAGCAGCGCGTCGATGAAATTGGGGGTGAGCAGCACGTCTGGGTTCAGCGCCAGCACCCAGTCCCCACGGGAGAGCTGGATGGCCTGGTTCTGCGCCGCCGCGAACCCGATGTTCTCCTCGTTCAGGACCACGCGGCAGCGCTCTTCGAACTGCTCCAGAATGGCCAGCGTGCCGTCCGTCGAGGCGTTGTCGATGACGATGACTTCTTTTTGGCGGTGGCCCTGGGCCAGAACCGACTCCAGGCACCTCTTGATGAACCGCCCGCTGTTGTAGGTAACGATCGTTACGGATACGAAGTCAGTATGGGCCATGAAAGTATCAGCTTGCGCACAACCACAACAGCTACTGGAACCGTACCGCCCTACTGAACCGCGAAGGCAGTCGAACACACGGGGCCTTCGCTCCGGCCCGAGATCCCGTACGCCCCGGCCAGACGAACTACCCTACCATAAACGCCAACCGGTTTCAGGCTCCCACGCCGAAGAACCCCGACCACTGATCGGAGCAACGCGCCCACCATCACAGCCCCGCACACCGTCCGCAGACTGCTGCTGGCAAAGTGCTTGGCTGTATACCTCAGTAGGTTACCATACCAGTACGCTTCCCTGACTCCCCATTCCAGACGCCCGGCCGAGCGGGCGCCTCCATGCGCCGCCACGGCCTCCGGCACGTACCGGACCGAGTAGCCGGCTTGGGCGGCTCGCTTCAGAAAATCGACGTCCTCGAACCACAGCGGCCGGAAGCCCTCATCGAAACCGCCGAGCTGCCGCCAGACCTCCCGGCGCACCATCAGAAATGCCCCCGCCGGCTGCTCGACGGCCGCCGGCGCCTCCGGGTCGAGGTCCAGGCAGCGGTAGCGCCGGTTCGCCGGGTTGCCAGGCCACAGCCGGTTCACGCCCAGGGCCTCCAGAATCAGGACCGCCGCGCTCGGAAACCGGCGAACCATGAATCCCACCTGCGGACGTCCGTCCGGCCCTACCAGCTTCCCGCCGGCGGCGGCCACGCCCGGCTGGGCGCACGCGCCCTGGAGCGCGTCCAGGCCCCCGAGCACCACGGCGTCGGGGTTCAGCAACAGCACGAACTCCCCCTGCGCTGCCGCGATACCCTGGTTGGCCGCGGCCGCAAAACCACGGTTCCAGGGGTTCAAAATCCAGCGCGCCTCCTTCCGGGCCAGCGCCAAGGCGCCGGTCCCGTCCCCGGAGGCGTTGTCCACCACGATGATCTCGGCTCCACTCCCGGCCAGGGCCTCCAGACAGGCCCCGATCTCGGGCTCGGAATTGTGCGCGACGATGACCACCGAAACCAGGTTCATACCAGCGATGTCAGCGCAAAGTACAGGCGCCAGTACAGGTCGAAGCCTTGGCGCCGCTGGAGCCGGAAGATCTCCGACTCGCTCTCCTCGAGAATCCTGGACAGTCCGGGCTCGAACCCGCCGCCGCGCGCCGCCTCGCGCCGCACCGTCCGGGCCAGCAGCAGGCCTTCGAGCTTGCCGCGCAGGAACGGCAGGCCCCGGCCGTGAGCCATCGCCAGCAGGCCCCACAGCCCCTGCGCCACCAGAATCGGCCAGCCGTATCGCAGCAGGCAGCCGGCCGGATAGTGCTTGGCCATCAGCAGCACCTGGTTGCGGGCGATCAGCCGCACGGCGTCCTTGTGCCAGCGCCCCAGCGTCGCGCTGCCTGCGTGGGTGGCGAGCGCATCCGGCACGTACAGCCCGGCATAGCCGAGCTTGGCGCAGCGCAGACAGAATTCGACGTCCTCCAGGTACGACTGGAACCGCTCGTCCAGCGCGCCGACCCTGTGAAACAGCTCGGTCCGGAACAGCGCGGCCGTAAACGGGGCGAACCGGATGCGCCGGCGGCGCCCCCACGGCGGGCCGTCCTTGGCGCCGTGGCCGGCGCGCCACGGGCAGGCGCCGCGGCAGAGCGTGTCGTAGGTCCCGTCCAGCTCCTCGGGGCGCGCCGCGCTGCGCAGCCTCCCCGAGGCGAACCATACCTGCGGCTGCTCGAGCGCTTCCCCCAGCCGCTCCAGCCAGTCCGGCGCCGGCTCGACGTCGTTGTTGATTACGGCCACCAGTTCCGTCCTGGTCTCCTCGATGCCGCGATTCACGGCCACGGCGAAACCGGCGTTCCGGTCCAGCTCGATCACGCGCGCGCCCCGGCTCCTGGCCGCCTCGGCCGAGCCGTCGCTCGATCCGTTGTCGACAACGAGGATCTCCTCTGGCGGACGCGTCTGCGCCTGGAGCTGCCCTATGAGCCGCTCCAGCGGACCGCGCCGGTTCCAGTTCGGAATGACAACCGTAACCCCGGACATAACACTGCCGGGCCGATCACTCATGAATGATTGTTTGCGCCGCGGGCGGGTGGCTGTCTAATACTAGCACTCCGCTCCCTCCCGGTAAACGAATTTTTTTGGGCCCTCCGTCCTTCACGCCGCCTGGCGCGTCTTAATGGACGGGCCGGCAGGGCTTGCCTCTAGCCGCGGATTCGATCCGCGCGGAACGCTCCGGCCGCGATGGCCTTATGATGGAAGATCTGCCATGAAGTCTGCCGCCGTTTTCTTGTTGCTAGCATTTGGAGCGCTCGGCGCCCAGCCGGGCGCTCCGCTTTCCGCCGTCCGCCGGGTCTATTTCTTCCCAATGGCGAGCGGCTTGGACCAATACCTTGCCAACCGCATCACGAACGCTGGAACCTTCGAAGTCGTCACCGACCCGAAGAAGGCGGATGCGGTGTTCACGGACCGGCTGGGCGCTGCCTTCGAGGACCGCATGAACGATCTGTTCCCGCCGCCCGCCCCGCCTGCTGTCACGGTGGCCCCCGTCGCGGCCACTACGCCCGCCGCCAAAGCCACGCCCGCTGCCCCGGCTAGTCCCGCTGCGCCCGCCACTGTCGCCTCCGGAGGCGCAACCCAAGCCGAGCAGCAGCCGGCCCAGGCCGCGGCCGAGACGCCCGCCAAGGTGGAGCAGACGGTGTCGTTCTCCACGTTCGGCCGCGCCAAGGGCACCGTCTTCCTCGTGGACGCCGGAACCCGTGCGGTGGTCTGGTCGGTCTACGAGCGGCCGCATGGCAGCACCTCGGTCGAGTTCGACCGCGCCGCTGGGCGGATCGCCGACCGGCTCGCGGCCCGGCTCAAGCATGACCGTGGCCGGAAATAGCTCCTTCCTAGCGCGGATATTTCACCACGATCGTAGCGACGCGCACCGCCGCGCAGCCGGCGCCCAAAACGGGGCCAGAGCGGAAAACGGGGTCAGGCAGCACTGTCCCAAGCGCAGCGCGTGGACAGTGCTGCCTGTACCCGTTTTCCGCGCCGCAGCAGATTGCCGGTGAAACATCCCGGCTACGGCGCCGCTCCCCCGCGCTTCTCGGCCAGCAGTTGCCGGTAGCTCGCCGCCAGGCGCCGGGTGATCGTTCCGCTGTCCCAGTTCGCCTCTACCTCCAGCCGCGCGCGCCGCGCCATGTCGAGGGCGGTCGCTTGGTCCGAAAACAACCGCAGGATCCGCTCGGCGAAGCCGGCCGTGTCGTCTGCCAGCGCGCAGAGTTCCCCGTCCTCCGAGGTCAGGCCCTCGGCGCCCAGCCTGGTTGAGACCACCGGAATCCCCGACGCGAATGCTTCGAGCAGTTTCACGCGCACTCCAGAGCCGCTGAGAACCGGGCAGACGAACACCCCGTAACGGCCCAGGGGCTCCCGCACGTCCTCGACGAACCCCCGCGGCTCGACCCCTGCCCGGCGCGTAAGCCCGTGCGTCGGCAGGTCGGAGCCGACGACGATCAGGCGCGCCTCCGGCCGGCGCTCCATCACCCGCGGCAGCACCTGGCCCGTGAACCACGCCAGGGCCGCCTGGTTCGGCAGGTGACGGAAGCTGCCGAGGAACAGCATCGTGAACGGCTCCCGCCCTTGCGGGTGGAATTCGTAGTCGGCCACCGCGATACCCGCGCGCAACCCATCCTGAATCCGCTCGCCCATCTTCGGCAGGAACGACGAGAGATACTCCCGGTTGGCCCGGCTGCACACTTGCACCCGGTCGATGCGCGGCAGCATCCGCAGTTCATAGCGCAGTGCGCGCAGGTACTCGTAGGCGGCCGTCAGCCGCCGGGGAGAGGCGCCGCGCCGGCGGAGGCCGCGGGCGATCGATTGGAAGTAGATGTCGTGCTCGAAAAGCGCCGTGCCGATCCGATGGAACTGCCCGGCGTACTGCGCCAGCGGCGTGTATTCGAGCTGGAGGATGTCGATCGCGCGCGTGTAGATCTGCCTGTGGATCAGCCAGGCCAGATCGTCGCCCGAGAACTCGCGCACGGCGCGCGGCTCCACGGAGCCCGGCGAGCGCCGCACCGCGCCGAGGCGCACCAGGAACTCCGCCGACGAGAAGCCGCGGGCCATTTGCTCGTGGCAGGCGGCCTGACTCTCTTCATCGAGCAGGCACACCAGGTGTACCTGGCACCATCGCGCCAGCTCGCGCAAAGTGGCATGCATGAATACCGCGCCGCCGTGCACCGGCGGGCAGATCGGGTACGGCGAAACGAACAGCACCGCCGGCCTCTCCGGCACGGCGCGCGAGCCGGCTAACTGAAACCGGTCCCGGAAGTAGCCCCCGAGCGGCCGCCGGAACGCCTCGCTGTCCCCGACTACGGCCAGCGACCGCGCTCGCCAGCGAGACCGCAGCGCTCGCGGCAACTGGAACAGCGCCCGCCATACCCCGCCGCCGCTGGCCCGCTCGGGCGAATCGCCGAAGACCGCGCTCACCAGCGCTCCACCCGCCGCCCACCCGAAGTGCGCGGCCAGCTTCCGCCACGCGTGGATGTTCTTCCAGGCGAACAGGACAAAGTTCTTCTGATAGGCGGCCTGGATCGCGCGGGCGTCGAAGTGGCGGCCGATCGTGCCCCGGTGCTCGTGGTAGACCGCGCTGCGCGGCTGGTAGAAAACCTGCCAGCCGCGCTTCCACGCCAGGTAGCCCAGGTCCGCGTCCTCCAGGTAGAACGGCTTGAACAGCGAATCGAACCCTCCCAGCTCCAGGAACTTTCGCCGGTCGAAGGCGCACGAGCCACCGCCGCCGTACAAGCACGGGTAGAGATCCGTGACGCCGGGGTCCACGCGATGCCCGACCCTGAGCGCGCCCTCCCGCCAGGCGCCCTCGGTCAGTCCGGTTTCCTCGCGCCGGCGCTCGGCGTCGGTGAAGAAGATCTGGCACGATACGGCGAAGACGCGCTCGTCGTTGAAACCTTCGAGCAGCGGCGCCAGGAAGCCGGGCTCCACCCGCATGTCGCTGTTGAGCAGCACCACCACGTCGTTCTTCGCCGCCCGCACGCCGGCGTTCGACCCGCCCCCGAAGCCGCGGTTCTCCTCGAGCTCGAGCAGCCGCACCTGCGGGAAGCGCTCGCGGACCAGTTCCGCGCTGCCGTCCTGGGAGCCGTTGTCCACGACGATGACTTCGTTGTCCGGGTTCCCCTGGGCGGCGGCCACGACGGAGGGGAGGTATCTCTCCAGCAGCTCCCGCCCGTTCCAGTTGGGGATTATGAGGGAGGCGGCCCGGGTGCCGGCGCGCGAGTTGGTGGGGCCCCGCCGCCGGCCGAACGCCAGCCAGCAGAGGTCCGCAACCCCAAGAGCCGCAGCCGCGGCCAGGATTGCGAAGGGGCAAAGCGCCGCCAGCAACAGCGCGCCCAGGAGCCGGCCGAGCCTCCGCATCTCAGGCGTCCGGGAGCTGCGGGCCCAGGCCGAAACGCTTGCCCAGCTTCACCCAGCGCGAGGCCCGGACCAGGTCGAGCTGCGTCCGAAGGTCGCGGACCTCGGCGTCCAGCCGCTGCGCCCAGGCGGTGCGCTCTCTGACCGTGTCTTCCGCGGCATCGAGCAGCGCGATGGTTTTCAACAGCTCCTGGCCCTTGGCCTCGAGCTCGGCCTCGAGCTGGCCGGCCCACTCCGTCTTGCGGCGGTCCTCCGCCTCCAAATCGGCGACCCTGGCCTGGTAGCCGGCCGTCGTCTGCGCGAGTTCCTGCTGCAGCTCGACAATGCGCGCCTGCGCCGCGGCGAGCTTCTCGTCGAGCTCCTCGGCCCAGAGGTTGCTCCGCTCGAGCTCGGCCTTCTGGGCCCGGAACATTTCCACGACTTCCTGTTTCTCCTGCCGGAGGCGCGCCACATCGGCCTCAGCCTTTTCGATGTGCAGCTCGCGCTCTCGCAGCACGTTGGCGGTGGTCGGCACGTAGACGAAGGTCCGCGGCTCGGGTACGGCCGAGGCGCCGCACACCGCCAGGAAGAAGTGGGCCGAGGCGGGGTCCGTCCCCCTGGCCGCCTGCTCGATCTCCACCCGCCGGCCGCCCGTCGTATCGAGGGGCTGAAAGGCGATCGCGGCGACGTGGTTCTCCAAATACAGCGATACGTGCGGGAACAGCGCGCTCAGCGCCGCGGCCAGCTCCGGGAGATCGAACTCGTGGACGTGAAAGGGGTTCGGGCCGGTGAGCTGCCGCGATTCGGCATAGTACTCCCGGTTTGGCGTGGAGATGACCAGCAGGCCGCCGGGCGCCAGCACCCGCCGCGCTTCCTCGAGAAACGCCCGCCAGTCCGCCAGATGCTCGATGAGCTCGAAGGCGACCACCACGTCGATCGACCCGCCAGCCAGTGGCAGAGCCGCGCCGGAGGCCCGCGAGAACGCCGCCTTCGGCGAGGCGTAGTTCGTCCGGGCGTAGTCGACCGCCTCGGCCGAGGAGTCGATGCCCAGCACGAAAGCCGCGCTGGCCGCCAGCCGCGCCGAGCCGTAGCCGCTCCCGCAGCCCGCGTCCAGAACGCGTCGGCCCTCCACCAGCCGTGAGGCGAACTGATAGCGAGCCAGGTGCTCGTTCCACAGGTCCGGATCAATCTGGCCCGGTACCACCCGCTCTCCCGTGAACTCAATCAAGGTGCGCCCCCTCGGCCGTGGCGGCGTTCAGCTCGACGCGGCACGGCAGGTGGATATAGCCATACACAGGGTTGCCGGTGGAGCTCACCTGGACCGTGATGGCGTTGTCGATCCAGTCGCAGGCGCTCCGCCGCTCGAACTCCCCGTCGGCGATGGCCGGAGAGATCGAAAAGAAGGCCGGGTACAGCTCCGGCAGCTCCAGGTGGAAATCAACTGTGTGGACGTCGCCGGCCGCCAGCGGAGGCAGCTCGAGCCGTTCGCGGGCGCTGTTCGTCCCCGCGAAGTCGATGCCGAGGTGGTTCCGCAGCAGGAAGCCGATGACCGGCCGGCGCAAGTCGCGCCGGGCGCGCGCGCTGATTCGAACGATGATGCGCGAGCCCGGCTCGATGAGGCGCAACGGCCTGCCGCTGGGATCGAGCACGGCTATGCCGATGACCTCCGCGCCCCCGTCGCCGCTCCTGTGGTCGATGTTCGGCACGCCTTCCACTAGCTGTGGCGAGCCGGGGCGCCGCCCTTCCTCGCCGGGCGGCAGGCCGCGAGTCCCCAGGTAGGCCGCGTCCTTCCGGGCCATGGCGTCCAGGTAGTTCGCCACCACGGATTCGGTCTCCCCAATCTGCCGCACGCGCCCGGCCTCCAGCCATAGCGCCCGGTCTCCGACGGCCTGCACGTCCGCCATGGAGTGCGAGACCAGCAGGATCGTCACTCCCCGCGAGCGGAGTTCATGCACCTTCCGCAAACAGCGCTGCCGGAAGCCCGTGTCGCCGACCGCCAGCGCCTCGTCGACGAGCAGGATCTCCGGTTCGGTGTGGATGGCCACGGCGAACGCCAGCCGGACCACCATGCCGCTCGAATAGGTCTTCACGGGCCGGTCCAGGAACTCGCCGATGTCGGCAAACTCTTCAATTTGAGGGAGTTTGTCCTCCGTTTGGCGGCGCGTGAACCCGAGCACCGCGGCGTTCACATACACGTTCTCCCGGCCCGTGTACTCGGGGTCGAACCCGGAGCCGAGCTCCAGGAGCGCCGAGACTCGCCCGGTGACCGCGGCGGTGCCTGCCGTCGGCCGCAGAATGCCCGCGACCAATTCCAGCAGCGTGCTCTTTCCGGCCCCGTTCTCGCCAATGATGGAGAGCGTCTCGCCCCGGCGGACGGCGAAGCTGACCTCGCGCAGAGCCCAGAACTGGCGGTGGAAGCTCTTCCACTGCCACACCAACAGCTCCTTCAGGCGATCTCCAGGGGAGTCGTAGACGGGGAAGGCTTTCGAGACAGCCTCGAACTCGATGGCGTTCACTGAAGCGCTCGCTTCGGCGCGGCCACGCGGCCGGATGAGCCCTTGCGGGCTCCGGCAGCACCACACGGCGCCGTCACCTATGTCGAATCTACCGGAGGGTTTGCGGGAGTGTCAATCGGACGCCGCGAACTTTGCGAGCGGAAATGAGAAGGGCGACCGCCGACTCCCCGCTGGCGCGATCTCGGCCGCCGCGCTTCTACATCAGCGCGGCCTCCGCTCACGGCGCCTGGCCGTTTGCTGCCTTCCGGCGGTGCAATGTACCGCAGCGCGCTGGAACGTTCAGGTCCAGCCGGCGCTTAAGGCTCACGGCCAGTCAGCCAGGAAGTAGGTAGCCGCCCGCCATGTGGACGTTCTATACGGACTTCCTCCCATGAGTTTTGGCCTGCCGCTATGCGACAGACCGCCTGGCTTCCAACTCCGGAAGCCCGAAGCCAAACCTTGCGGCCCAGCTTCCAGCTCAAATATGCACCTAATCCCTGGTGCTGTCAATAAAACATTAACGTTTGTTAATGTTAGTTAACCTAGCCGCCCAAACTGGGGCGACGATTGACAAAGTGCCGGTGAACTACCTACGCTGAAGGTATCCAACCAGGAACGCCGGTGTAGCTCAGGTGGTTAGAGCGTGGGTCTCATAATCCCAAGGTCGCTGGTTCGAGTCCAGCCGCCGGCACCAGGGCTCAGGTCTGCTGGTCAAAAGCTCGCTACTCCCGCACGATGAGAGTGTAGATCCTCTGTAAATCGTCACCCGAGTAGTATTCGATCTCGATCCGCCCGCGCTGATCCGGCTTCCCTAGGATGCGCACGCGCGTCCCCAGGATGCGCTCCATCTCGGCGATTGCGGCCTTCACATTGGGATCGAGAACCTCGTCCCCCGGCTTGGGCTCGCGGCTGCTGGTCATCCTCTGGACGAGGCGCTCTACCTGCCGCACGGAAAGGCCCTGCGCCGTGGCCTTCTCGGCAACCTGCCTCTGCAACTCCTCGGTGGGCAAGCCCAGTATGGATCGAGCGTGGCCCATGGAGAGGCGACGCTCGGCGACGAGCTGCTGGATGTCGGGCGGCAACTTCAGGAGCCGCAACATGTTGGTGATGGTCGTGCGATCCTTGCCGGTTCGCCGGGCGATCTCCTCGTGGCTGAGCTTGAGCTCTCTGGCGAGCCGGTCGAAGGCATGCGCGACCTCCAGTGGGTTGAGGTCCTCGCGCTGAATGTTCTCGACCAGCGTGATCTCCAGCAGCCGGTCGTCAGGAACCGCCTGCACGATGGCCGGGACCTCAGCCAGGCCCGCGATGCGGGCGGCGCGCCAGCGGCGCTCACCGGCGACCAGTTGGTACCGCTCCCCGTGGGGCCGTACCACCAGCGGCTGAATCATACCGTGCACCTGGATGGAATCGGCCAGCTCGCGCAAGCGCTCGGGCTGAAACACCGTCCGGGGTTGCAGTGGGTTCGCGTCGATCAGCTCAACCGCAATGCGGATCATGCCCTCGGGCCTGTCGGGCGACGCGGCTGGCGCGGGTTGCTCGGACTTCGACGCCGCGCGGTTCGAGATGAGTGCGCTCAGGCCCTTACCGAGGGCTCTGCGCGGGTGCTCTGAACCTTTGCTCATTCGCGAGTATCTCCTTTGCCAGCCTGATGTAGCTCTCAGCGCCGCGAGAGCGCACATCGTAGAGCAGGATCGGCTGGCCATAGCTGGGCGCTTCCGCCAGCCGCACGCTTCTGGGGATGACGGTCCGAAAGACCTCGTCGCCGAAGAACTCCCGCAAATCCGCCGCCACCTGACGGGTGAGGTTGGTGCGCTCATCGTACATGGTCAACAGCACGCCCTCGACCCTCAGCGGGTGGTCGAACGTCTCGCGTATGCGGTCGATCGTGTCCATGAGTTCCGAGACGCCTTCCAGCGCGAAGAACTCGCACTGGATGGGGATGAGTACCGAGTCGGCCGCCAGGAGAGCATTCACCGTCAACAGGTCGAGCGCGGGCGGGCAGTCGATCAGCGTGTAGCGGTAGGAATCCCGCACGCTGGCGAGCTTGGTTCGCAGGCGGAATTCGCGGTCCTCCAGGTCGACCAACTCGATGTTTGCGCCGACCAGATTCTTGTCCGCGGGCACGATGTCCAGGCCCTCGCAGCCGGTCGGCAGGATGGCGTCAGCCAGCTTGCTGTCCGCCAGCAGGACATCGTAGAGCGTCGGGCTTCCCGTGTGCTTCTCGATGCCCAGGCCGGTGGTTGAGTTGCCCTGCGGGTCCGCGTCGACCACCAGGACACGCAGGTCGTTGGCGGCGAGGGAGGCCCCAAGGTTGATGGCTGTAGTGGTTTTGCCGACGCCGCCCTTCTGATTGGCGATTGCGATTACTCGTCCCACGATAAAGGCTCCTAGCGCGAAGAGCTACATACTATCACGCCAGGACGGTTCCACGTGGAACCGGCCGGGGGGATGTTCCACGTGGAACGGGCATCAGGCCCGCCGTTCGCCCGCCAACAGCACACGTCGCTGGCCCCAGGGGAGCGCGAGCGGCTCACGCCAGACGAAGTCCTGGCAGCCAGACACGGCCGCACCGGCGTCCTCCCGCCCGAGGAGCAGCGCGACGCTCCCCCGGGCAAGCGGAGCCACCTGCTCCCACCGCACCGCCCGCGACACTAGCCAGTCGAAGGCCAGCTCGATCTCGTCTGCTCGCCGCGCGACGACGGAGACGTTCGCCAGATGGCGAGTGGCCTCGCGCAGGAACACAGCCTTGCGCTGGTGCGACTCCGCCAGCGTCACCCGGCACTCCGGCCGGAGCACGGCTATCGGGATTCCAGGAAAGCCGGCTCCTGAGCCGACATCCAGCACGGATAGCGGCCGCTCAGGCAGGTGAGCGCCGACAAAGAGCGACTCGCAATAGTGGCGCACGACGGCGTCTTCCAGACGCTGAACCGAGGTGAGGTTCAGAACCCTGTTCCAGCGGTGCAGCAAGCGAAAATGCCGGTACAGCTCGCCCGCCTGCTCCTCCGAGACGGCGCCAACGCCACTGAACTCCCGATGCACCGCCTCGGCGAACCGCTCAGCTTCGGTCATGCCTTGCCACCTCGGCCGAGGCTGAGATACACATCCAGCACCGCGACCGCAGCCGGGGTGACACCGGGGATCCTGCCGGCCTGGCCCAGCGTCCGCGGCCGCACGCGCTCGAGCTTCTCGCCGATCTCCCGAGAGAGGCCCGGGATTCCGAGGAAGCCGAAATCAGCCGGTATACGGCGGGACTCGGCGGATCGCAGGCGCCCGACCTGCCGGTCCTGCTGCGCAATGTAGCCGGCGTACTTAACCTCGGTCTCGACGTTCTGGAGGACGCCGCGAATTGGCTCCTCGCCGAGTTGCTGGGCTAGCCACGGCCTCAGCAGACCGATGGCCGCCTCCGGCCGGCGAAGCCATTCAGCGGCCATCGGGCGGTCGCCGGCCGCCAGCCGTATCCCCGGGAACGCCCCGGCGTCCAGGCGCGTGCGCTCGAGGAGCTCACGCGCGCGCTGCTTCTGCTGCTGCTTCCTGGTGAAGAGGCTCCAGCGTTCCTCCGTGACCAGGCCTACACGATGCCCCACCGGCGTCAGCCGCTCGTCGGCGTTGTCGATGCGCAGATGCAGGCGGAACTCGGCGCGCGAGGTGAACATCCGATACGGCTCGTCGGCGCCCTTGGTGACCAAGTCGTCAATCAGGATGCCGGTGTAGCCCTCATCGCGCCCAATCACCACCGGCTCGAGCTCCCGCAGGCGGCAGGCGGCGTTGATGCCGGCCAGGATCCCCTGGCAGGCGGCTTCCTCGTAGCCGGAAGTCCCGTTGATCTGCCCGGCCAGGAAGAGCCCCGGGAGAGCTTTGACCTCCAGCGCGTGCGTCAGCTCGCGCGGATCCACGGCATCGTACTCAATGGCGTAGCCGGGGCGGATCATCTCCGCGGCCTCCAGGCCGGGAATTGAAGCGATCATTGCGGCCTGGACGTCGATCGGCATGCTCGTGGACATGCCGTTGACGTATACCTCGTAGGTGCTCAACCCCTCCGGTTCCAGAAAGATCTGGTGGCGCGCCTTGTCGGGGAACTTTACGACCTTATCCTCGATGGAAGGGCAGTAACGTGGGCCGATGCCCTCGATCTGGCCGCTGTAGAGGGGCGAGCGGGGTATGGCTTCCCGCAGGATGCGGTGCGTCTCGTCGTTGGTGTAGGCGATGTGACACTGGACCTGCGGCCGGTCGATGCGCGCAGTCAGAAACGAAAACGGTGTCGGGTCGGGATCGCCGCCCTGAGGCTCGAATCGGGACCAGTCGATCGTGCGGCCGTCGAGCCTGGGAGGCGTGCCGGTCTTGAGGCGCTTCCACTTCAGGCCCAGGCTGCGGAGCTGGCTGCCGAGCAGATCGGAGGGCGGCTCTCCGTTGCGGCCGCAGGCGTAGGTCGTCTGGCCCACGTGCGCCAGGCCGTTCAGGAAGGTGCCCGTCGCGAGGATTACGGCGTCAGCCTCGAGCGTGCGACCGTCGCGCAGGCGCACGCCGCGCGCGCGCCGGGCCGGCTCGCCATCCACGATCAGCTCGGCGACCTCGGCCTGGAGAACGTGCAGGTTCGGTTCCCCCTCGAGCACCTCGCGCATGCGCACGCGGTACGCCTTCTTGTCACATTGCGCGCGCGGCGACCAGACGGCCGGCCCGCGGCTGGTGTTCAACAGCCGGAACTGGATGCCCACTGCGTCGGTCACCTCGCCCATGACGCCGCCCAGGGCGTCCACCTCACGCACCAAGTGCCCCTTGGCGATGCCGCCGACGGCGGGATTGCAGGACATCTGCGCCACCAGGTCGAGGTTCATGGTGACGATTGCCGTCCTGAGACCCATCCGGGCACACGCCCGGGCTGCCTCGCAGCCGGCGTGGCCGGCGCCGACCACCACGACGTCGTACCGATTTGAGCGGCCCATCTCTTGCACAGTGACCCAGCTTTCCCTCTATTCTAGGTAAGTGCACGACGGTGACACAATTGGAGTAGGCAGCGACTTTGTGTCTGTCATTAATGTTTTTTATGTCGGAGACTGAATATGAACGTCCTGATTATAGGTAGCGGTGGCCGAGAGCACGCCATCGTCTGGCGGTTGGCCCAGAGCCCGTCGGTCGGGAAGGTCTACGCCAGTCCGGGCAGTCCGGGAATAGCGCGAATTGCAGAGTGTCTGCGGGCAGGCAAGACTCCCGAGGAATGGCTGCAAATAGCTGATTCTGCTGGTGTTGACATAACGGTCGTGGGCCCTGAGGCTCCGCTGGTAGCGGGCGTTGTGGACGCCTTCCGGGCGGCTGGGCGCGCAATTGTCGGGCCCTCGCGGGCTGCCGCACAGCTCGAGGGCAGCAAGGTGTTTGCGAAGCAGTTCATGGCGCGCGCCGGGATACCGACCGCGGAATCCGTGACGGTCGAGACCGAGGCGGATGCGCTGAAGGCATTGGACCGCTTCGGCTGCCCGGTGGTGCTCAAGGCGGATGGGCTGGCCGCGGGCAAGGGAGTGATCGTCGCGGGGACGCGCGCGGAGGCGGAAGCGGCGGTCCACGGCCTGCTTTCCGGCCAACTGGTGGGGCAAGCCGGCTCGCGCGTGTTGGTCGAGGAGTACCTGACGGGCGAAGAGGTCAGCTTCATCGTGCTGAGTGACGGCAGCAACGTGCTGCCGCTCGAGCCCACCCAGGACCACAAGGCCGTGGGCGATGGCGATACCGGCCCCAACACCGGCGGCATGGGCGCCTATTGCGACGCGCGCATCCTGAGCGAGGAGCAGCGCCAGGACATTATGAGCTGGATCATCCGGCCCACGATCGACCTGATGCGCGCCGAGGGCTGCCCGTTCACCGGGTTCCTCTATGCCGGGTTGATGATGACCGCCGCGGGTCCAAAGGTCCTGGAGTACAACGTGCGGTTGGGAGACCCGGAGACGCAGGCGCTCATGCCCCGGATGGACAGCGATTTCGGGGAGGTGCTGGAGGCCGCGGCGCGAGGGGAACTCGCCGGGGCAGAACTCGCATGGAGCGACCGCCCGGCAGTGTGCGTGGTGATGGCCTCGGCAAACTATCCAGGTCCGCCCCGCACGGGCGACGCGATCCACGGCATCGAAGCGGCGGAAGCGCTGGGGGCGACGGTGTTCCACGCCGGGACCCGGATGGGGCCGCAAGGCCTGGAGACGGCCGGTGGAAGGGTCCTGGGCGTGACGGCTTCGGGGCCCGGCCTGGAGGAGGCGATCCGCGAGGCCTACGCGGCGGTGGGGAAGATCAGCTTCAACGGGATGCACTACCGCCGCGACATCGGCGGCAAGGGTCTCAAGCGCTGGCTCCTCGCGTAGAGCGGCGCGGTACAATTCGAGAAGGTTTCCGGGGACGTAGCTCAGATGGATAGAGCGGCCGCCTCCTAAGCGGCAGGTCGGCAGTTCGAATCTGCCCGTCCCTACCAGCCCCGCGCTGAAACGGCTCTGCGATCCCCAATGCCGCTCACACCGGGCGGATGACGGCGCTGACGGGGCGGGAGCCCACCGGGACAATCGTGAACAGCGGCGCCGAGCGGCTGCGCTTGGCGGCGATGGCCGCCAGGCGGATGACCGCCATGTCCCCGGAATCGCGGTTGAGCACCAGCGCGTACTGCCCATCGGGCGTCGGCGTTACGTAGGCGGGGCCGGCGCCGACCGCGACCACGGCCACGACTTTGCGGGCATCGATGTCGAGGATGGTGACCTGGCCGGATTGGGGATTCGTCACGAACACATAGTCGGTATCCCCAGTGGCGCACTCGGCCATGAAGCCTGGCTCACGGCCGGCCAGTACGGTCTCGGCGACCTCGGTGGTGTAAGGGTAGACCACCACCAGGGCGTCCATGCCGAGCCCGGTGATGAGGAGCTGGCCGCCGTCGGACTTGAAGCAGAAGTTCCGCGGCTGGACGGCGAGCGGAAGATGCACGACCAGGCGCCCCATCCGCACGTCCACGACGGAGAGCAACCGCTGCTCGGCGTTTCCCACGAGGACCTGCCGCCCGTCCGAGCGGAACCTGGCCAGGGACAATGGCCTGCCGAGCTCGACCAGCCGGCACTCCCGCCTGGCGAGATCGAGCAGGCCGACGCTGCCGGCCTCGCCGAAGGTGACCACGGCCTCCTCGGCGGCGGGGGAAAGGTCGAAGTCGACCGGGTCCAGGGGGAGCGGGATCTGGGTCTGGACGCGAAGCCGCGTCAGGTCCAGGCGGGCCAGCGCGCGCGGCTGCCGGCAAAGCACCCAGATGGCGGAGCCGTCGATGGAGGCGCGCATGGATACCGCGGTGCGGGCCACCTGGATGCTCCGCCGCAGCGTCAAGCTGGCCGGGCTGATCTCATGCACGGCGCCGCTCGCGGGCGTCAGCGCATAGACCGCGTCTCGGGCGCTGGCCACCACGGTGGGGCTGCCCGGGAGGCGGATGTGCCGGGCCAGCGTGAACGAGTTCAGGTCGACCGCGGCGACAGCTTGTCCCTCTTCGTTCGCCACGTAGGCGTATCCGTCGTAGCCGGTTCCCCTGCGCCGTCTGCAGGAAAGCGCAGCCGCCGCCGGAGTCAGCAGGAAGGCTCTTCGCGATAGCAATGCAGGTCCCATTGTAACGGCGGCGCGGCGGGTGCGCGACATCAATTGCAGCAGGGCGAGTGCGGGGACAGGCCCGGGAAGCGTTGTGCCAGACGTCGGCTGAAGCCGACGCTGCAAACTGTCCGATTGCGGATGCCAAACGGCGGCAAAGTTCGCGCCACAAAGTGGGGACCGCGCCGGCTTACGGACGGATTGCGGCTGCACCGGGACGGCTGCGCGTGTCGGCAGCCGGGCGGGGACAGCCGCTATACTGGTTGGCCTCATGAAGCCGCGTTACCTCGCCGCCATGCTGTCGTACGGGGCGCTGGCGGTGCTGGCGGCCGTCACGCTCAGCGGTCTCTTCCGTATCGCGGTTTGGATCTTTCTGGCGGGCCTGGCGCTGAAGACCTGGATTGCGGCGGTTCGAAAAGACTGACTGCGTTTCGGAAGGAATTGCGAAAGACCCTGGGCAGGACTGATCGCGTCCCAAAAAGGGATGCGCCGTTTCATTGCGGTTGTCTACTTTCCCATTCTGAACCACTCCCGGAGTCACTCGACTTGGTGGTCCGTAGCAGTTTCATCCCGCCGGTACTAAGTAAGTCACCTACTCTCAACTAAGTAACTACCTCTGTGGGCGCTGGCGGGTCGGCCGTCGAGACTGCGTCGTGGAGTGGCGGCTGGGGTGCACTCAGTCGGGCATGAAATATCAGGCTCCGGTTGAGGGAACGGCCATGAACGGCACACAGTGGACGTCACAAGCGCCGGCCGAGCGGGCGGAACAGGACTCGGCGCGTGCGCGGAGGCCCGGCCCGTCGGCGACAGATGAGCGAGGCGCGTTGGCGCAGCGGGACCGAGTCGTGCTCGACCATCTTCCGCTGGTGAAGGCCATCGCAGTCCGGGTACACGAGAGTCTCCCCGTCCACGTGGATCTGGACGACCTGGTGCACGCGGGCATTCTGGGCCTGTTTGACGCGGTGGCCAAGTTTCAGGTGGAGAAAAAGGTCGCGTTCTCGAGCTACGCGAAACACCGGATCAAGGGTGCGATTCTGGACAGCCTGCGCCAGCTCGACTGGGCCTCCCGAGATCTGCGCCGCCGCCAGAAGCAGATCGAGGCCGCCAAGCGGGAGCTGACGGCCACGCTCCAGCGCAATCCGACGGAAACGGAGCTGGCGGACAAGATGGGCATCGGATTCGAGCGCTGGCACCAGATCATGGCGGACATGCAATACGCCGGCATGCTGTCGATCTCGACGCGGCGGCCGGAGCAGGACGATCTTCCCGCTCCCGACTATCCAGCCAAGACGGACACTCAGCCGGACAACATGTGCGCGCGCGGGCAACTGCACGATTTGCTGTGGGGCGCGATGGGTACGCTGCCCGAGCGCTACCAGAAGGTCATGGTGCTCTATTACACCAAGGACCTGACCATGCGCGAGATCGGCGGTCTTCTAGGCATCAATGAAAGCCGGGTGTCACAGATCCACAAGTCGGCGTTGGAGAAGATGGCGGCGGCGCTGCAATCGGCCGGCATCCGCTCGAGCGGGGCCTTCTAGGCCGCTTTTCTCACCACGACCGTGGTGAGGCACGACGAGGGGACCGCAGAAGGTTGTTGGTGAGAAATGAGGGCTAGGCAACGCAGAGGAGTGAGCCTGACGTGCGCCGTTTTCCAGTTCTCGTGAAGAGTGCGTCTTGCCCCGGCCTCGGCCGCGCTCGCAACACCCGCGGACTGGGTCCAGCACGGCGCTTCGCAAGTTGGCCCGTGCGGGGACCCACGCCCAGGGTCAGTCGGCTCGACCCGCGCGTTAGGCCAGGGTCACTTGACTGAGGACTTCAAATCACTGCGGAACTCAAGCAGCTCGACCGGAGCGCCGTTGTCAAGGATCATCGCCACCCGGACGCCGTCGCAAGGGGAACTCGGTGGGGACAAGATCTCCTTTCCTGCCAGGGCGGCTTCGAGATCGTTCACTTCAAACGCAATGTGGGGCACGGATCGGATGAGTGCGGAGACGGGGCTATCGGGCTCGAAGCGCATCCACTCGATTCCGTAAGGACTGGTCCCGAAGCCGCACACGTACATCTTGAACTGCTCTAGGTAACACTCGCCGGGCCGCGGCGTATCGGTGGGGACGCCGAGGTGGTGATATCGCCAGCCCCAGGCCGAGATCGCCGTAGGCGGTTCGTGATCCTTGCGAATCCGGGTGGCCGGCTGCGCCGGTGTTACAGGTTGTTGGTCAGCCATGTCAGCTCCACAGTTGTATCAGAACAGGAACGGGATGAACCGCCGCGTGGTTCTCATGTAAGCTGCGTAAGCTGCGCCGAACTGCGCGAGGTTTTCGCGTTCCTCGGCAAGCGCCGTAGCCAGGAGGAAACCGGATGCCGCCAGGGCCAGGCCGACGCTCGGCACCGATGGATGCTTGAGACACGCGCCCCACCCCAGCGCCAACAAGGAGCCATACATCGGATGGCGGATGAAGCGGTAGGCGCCAACGGTGACCAGGGTGGTCGTGTTCTCAACACCGAGGTTGGCGCCACGCGTCTCGTGGCGCGCGGGCCGGCCGATCTTGTAAAACAGCCGAAAGGCCTCAATCGCCAGCCCGAGCGAAGCGGCCAGCAGCAACCAGGAGACAATTTGGCGCCCCGAGAGCGGCTCGCGAAACCAATGTGGGCTGTTCAACAGGATTAGCGCCAAGAGAGCCTCAAATGCAAAGAACCGGTAGAAGCCATGGGAGCGCGGAGCGCGCAGAGACCTCCACGACAGCAGGACGATGCCTGCCGATGCGGCAACGAACACCCCAACTCGTAGCATTGTTTCCATAGCTTAGAACGAATTCGGCGCTGAGCGCGCGGCAGGGCGGCTCCGCCGGCGCTAACCGCGCGGCAGCGCGGCTTGCGCCGCAGTGGCAGGGCGGTGCCAACTAGGGGCGCCATGCATCGGTAGGAGTGCCGACGCGGCACGCTCGAGAGCGCGCGCTTCGGGGGCTAGGGGCGTGCCGCGAGGGTCAGGCAGCCGCTCCTTGCCAGTCGCGGCTCTGTTAGGGGGCGGACGTCGTTGACCGAGTAGCATGCGGGAGCAGGTGGTTGGGCGATAACCGCGGGAGCACGCCTGGTGGCGTCGCTTGATGCTTTTGCAGCCTTCTCGTGGCGCCGCGCTACGGCCAGGTTGAGCAGTCCGGGCTAGCCCGATCTTCTCACACCCCTTCGGCTGCGGCTTGCGGGAGGCCGGCATCTTCTCAAGTTGCGCTCGGGGTGAGTCCTCGATCCGTAACGGACCTGTGGGCTCACCCCGTCGCGCGCCTTGAATCTACCGGCCTCGCGCGGCGCCTCGCTTCGAACGGTGTGAGAAGATCGGGCTAGCGCAGGGTTCGGTAGAGGTTGCTGTAATCGTCGGTCCAGAGGTCGCCTGGCGCCGAGACCAGGCGTTGGCCGCGCTGGAGCGGCTTGAGCGCGGCGCCGCGGCCCGCCAGCACCCACAGGGACCAAAACGTCAACTGGCTCTTGTCGCCCTGATCCTCAATCAGCACAGCGTCCCAGCCAGCGGCCTGGGCGAGCCGGCCGGCCACGTGGCGGAGGTCCAAGTAAGTGTTCGTGATGTGCAGCGCCAGCAGGCCGTCCGGCTTGAGGTGGCGGGCATAGACGGCGAGCGCCTCGCGAGTCAGAAGGTGCACCGGGATGGCGTCGCCCGAGAAGGCATCCACGGCCAGGATGTCAAAGGCCTGCGGCGGGTCGCGCTCCAGCAACAGGCGTCCGTCGCCGATGAGGACATCCACCTTGGCCGGGGATTCTCGCAGGAAGCGGAACAGCGAACCCGCCACCTCCAGCACCTGCGGGTTGATTTCATAGAACCGGAAATAGTCGCCCGGTTGCCCATAGGCGGTCAGCGTGCCGGCGCCGAGACCAACGAGGCCGATGCGCAGCGGCCCGGGACGCCGGCTGGCGATGGCGGCGCCGATCCCCGAAGCCGTCCCGTAATAGGCCGTCGGCCGGCGCGACCGCCCCTCGCCGGCCATTTGGATGCCGTGGACAATGCCGCCGTCGCGCAAAACGCGGTAGGGCTGCGGCCCGTCGGTCACGTATCGCACCT
The DNA here is from genome assembly GCA_050010255.1 of Bryobacteraceae bacterium. Taxonomy (GTDB): domain Bacteria; phylum Acidobacteriota; class Terriglobia; order Bryobacterales; family Bryobacteraceae; genus JBEKLJ01. Next base: position 4,730 of record JBEKLJ010000013.1, on the reverse strand, counting down.
CCAGGAGTCCGTAGAAGTTGCGCGTCCGGAGGAGTTCCCCAGGGTGCCGTTGCACAGAGCCGAGGATGCACAGCGCCAGGTACATCGTCACGGCGACCCAGAGCAGTTGGGCGCGCCAGGAAAGCGCAAAAGTCAGGTAGAGGGCGAGCAAGGCGCAGACCGTAAGGGTGATCGGAAACTCGACATAGCCGCTGAAGAGGCGCGGCGCCAGCAGGCTCACAAAGATGCCTCCCGCCGCCCCGCCCGCGGAAATCATCAGATAGAAGCGGGTCAAGAAGCGCGGGTGCGGTTTCAGCCGGACCAGCTCGCCGTGGCAGAACAAGCACGCTAGAAACAGGCCGCCCGACAAGAGCGGGACGATCAGCATGAGCCGCGGGTTCGGGCCGGTCCTTACCACCGCGTAACCCATCCCCACGAGAACGACCGCCACCGGCAGCCGGTAGCGGCCCGGGCGGTACCAGCCCGGCCGGTCAAAGGTAATCACGAAGCTCAGCAGGTACAAGCTCAGCGGCAGGATCCAAAGGAAAGGAATGGAGGGAAGGCTGTGGGTCAGATGATTCGTGGTTGCGAGCAAGAGCGAGGCTCCGGCGGCCGCGAGCAGGAACCACAGCACTGGGTCGCGCACTGGCGGGGCGCTCTGAGGCTCCTGGGCCGCGGGAACCGCCGGCCGCGAGAGCTGGCCCCGCTCGGAAACACTGACGAGCGCGGTGGCCGCGCACAGCGCGGCGCACGCGGCATAGACCCAAGCCCAGCCGGCCAACTGCAGGCGCGTCCCCGCCGCGGTCTCGATCAGCACGGGATAGCTGAGCAGGGCCAGCATCGAGCCGAGGTTCGAGATCGCGTACAGGCGGTAGGGCATGCTCACCCCACTGGCGCGCGCATACCAGAACTGCAGCAGCGGGCTGGCGGAGGCTAGAACGAAGTACGGCAGTCCGACCGACGTGGCCAGAATCAGGACGATGTCCAGCGCGGGGTCGCGCCCGGCAGCGGGCTTCCAGGCCGGGGCGCTCACAAGCGGCAGCGCGAGGACGCTGGCGCCGAGCAGAGTCACGTGCACCACGGCCTGCGTTCGCGCGGAAAAACGGGCCGTCAGCCGGTCCGCATAAACGTAGCCGAGCAGCAGCGTGAGCTGGAAGAACATCACGCAGGTGATCCAGACGCCGGCCGTGCCCCCGAACCAGGGCAGAATCGATTTGGCGATCATCGGCTGGACCGCGAAAAGCAGGAAGGCGTTCAGGAATATCGTGGAAGCGTAGAGCAGTGTCCGTTTGGCCATGGCGCTGGGCCGGCGGCCACGGCCAAGCACGGCCCAACCGCCCGATTCGGGTATTGTGAGCCGAAAGAGAGGCGCTTGGCAAGCGGCGCAGGCGCGCGTTGCGCGCTGCTAACCGCGCGGCATGGCGGCTTGGGGGGCAGAGGCGGGACGGTGGTCGAGGGGTGAGCGCTCCGTTCCGCGCCTGTGAAAGAATTCTGGGGACACGCCTGCATGCCGCCAAGAGTGAAGGAGTTGCCGCAACCAGCCCGGAGTGTCCCCGAATTCTTTCACGGGCGCTAGCCGACGCGGGCGGGAGCGGGTGGGGAAGGGAGTTGGGCCGGGAAAAGAGCGGGCGTGCGGCCCGGAAGGCGCGCGCGCCCGAAGTCCTACGCGAGCATGGGGAGTTTGATGATCTTCCTCTGGATGGCGTACTGCACCAGTTGCGCCTTGTTGTGGATGTCGAGCTTGCGCATGAGGTTGAACTTGTGCGCCTCCACCGTCTTGACGCTGAGGTTGAGCGTGCTGGCGATCTCCTTAACCGACTGGCCCTCGGCAAGCATCTTGAGGACTTCCTTTTCGCGGGCGGTGAGGGTGGCGAATCGGGGGAGCCGGTTGTTGGATTTCACGCGTGCCCGGAAGTCGTCCACGAGCTGGGAGAGCATGCGCGGGCTCAGGTAGCTGCCGCCGCGCTGGACATCGCGGATGGCGGCCAGGAGCTGGGCGGCGGGGCAGTCCTTGAGCACATAGCCGTTGCCGCCGACCTCCATGCCCTCGACCAGGTAGTCCTCGTCGTCGTACATGGTCAGGAACAGGACCTTGGTCTCGGGCCGGGTCTTCTTGATCTGCCGCACCGCCTCAAAGCTGCTGAAGCCGGGCATGCCGATGTCCATCAGCACGACATCGGGCCGGAGCTCAGCGGCCTTGTCGATGGCCTCGCCGCCGTTGGGGACCTCGGCGATGACCTCCATGTCGGGCTCAGCGTTCAGCAGGTTTCTCACTCCCTGCCGGAAGAGCGTGTGATCGTCAGCCAGCAGGATCTTGATCTTCGGCATAGTTCCTCGAAGGTGGTGCGCCGCGCAGGCGCTGGGCACGAGCCGCCGCCAGGGGAAGAACGACGGAGATGCGTGTGCCGCGCCCGGGCCGGCTGTGGATGGACAGGACGCCGCCGGCCAGCGCGACACGTTCGCGCATGCCCGTTAAGCCGAACAGATCCGGCTTGGCGAGCGCCTCTTCGACACGGAAGCCTACCCCGTCATCCTCGACGCGCATTCTCAACTGTTTATCGTCGCTCCTGAGCGAAACAATTAGGTGCGAGGCCGAGGAATGTCTGGCAGCGTTGTTGCAACACTCTTGCACGAGCCGGTAGACGATGATGGCCATGTCCTTGGGGACCGGGCCGAGGTGGCCCAGGTCGGAGCGCACCGAGAGGCGGTAGTGCTGCCGGAAGCGGCGCAGCAACTGGCGGAGGGCGGCCGCCAGGCCGAGCTGCTCCAGGGTGACCGGGCTCAGGTCAGCCAGGATGCGGCGGATTTCGACCACGGCCCGGCCGAGCAGCTCGCAGGCCTCGGCCAAGCCCCGCCGCAAAGCCGCCGGCGCCTGCGACTGTGAGCGTCCGAGCATTTCCAGGTGCAATCGCAGGTAGGGCAGCACCTGCCCGGTCTCATCATGCAACTCACGGCTGATGCGCCGCCGCTCCCTTTCCTCGACCTCGACCAGATGCGCGGCCAGCTTGCGAATCCGGACTTCGCGCGCGGCCAGCTCCTCGGCCAGGCGGAGCTTCTCGGCGACGGTCACGCAGCGAGCGGCAGCGCCCTCCAGGAGCCGGCGCTCGCGGGGCAGCCACTGATAGTGCTTGACGAAGGCAAACTGCATCGCTCCCCGGATCGAGTCGCCGGTCAGCGGCACCGACCATACCGAGGCGAAGCGGCCGCGCCAGGACGGATCCAGCAGCCCGCGCGCAGTGCCGGCGCGTAGGAGCGAGGGCCTGCGCAGGAAGGCCGGGGAGGCGCCGGCGGGGAGGGGGGCGGCGCCGGCCGTGGCGATGATTTCGCCGCCGCGGCCGCACAAGAGGCCCGCGGCGGCGTCCGAGCGGCAGAAGCGGGCCAGCACGGCGAGGTACTGCGCCAGCAGCTCCGCCGGAGTGGCCGCGCTCAACCAAGCCTCATGGAGCGCGAAGAAGGCGGCGGTCTCGCCCTCGCGGACGTCGTAGAAGGCATTGCTGAGCGTGAGCACAATGGAGAACGTCAACTGGCCCGACACCCGGCGCGCCTCGGCCAGGCCGGAGGGAGGCAGCTTGCGCAGCCGGCGCGCCACCAGCCGGTCATAGTCGGCCAGCGCGGCCAGAAGGACCGCCGGCGGGACGCCCAGCTTGGCCAGGCGGCGGCCGTTGTATTCCACCTGCTCGAAGAAATCGGCTAGCGGCCTCCGGCCCGCCAGCAGCCTGGCGCCCGCGCCCAGAGTCACGGCCGTAAGCGCCCGGATCTGGCGTGCGTCCAGGCCGCGGGCCCCCAGCAGGCGCGCGAAGCGGGCATCTAGCGCCTCGCAGTGGGGCTTGAGGAGGCGCGCCAGGCGGCGCGTGCCGGCGCGCAGGCCGGCGCCAACCAGATCGGTTGCTTCGGCCAGATGCGGCGGCGCCTTAGGTGAACCCACCGCGCATGTATCGGGTGTTTGCCGGGGCGGCTTTAGCTTGCGGCATGGGCCGGACCCGAATCGGCTCTCCGGAAGCCGCGCGCGTCCAGGCCGATCTTCTCACACCCTTCGAAGCGAGGCGCCGCGCGAGGCCGGTAGATTCAAGGCGCGCGACGGGGTGAGCCCGCAGGTCCGTAACGGACGAAGCGAGGCGCCGCGCGAGGCCGGTAGATTCAAGGCGCGCGACGGGGTGAGCCCGCAGGTCCGTAACGGATCGAGGACTCACGCCGAGCGCAACTTGAGAAGATGCCGGCCTCCCGCAAGCCGCAGCCGAAGGTGTGTGAGGAGATCGGGCTAGCGCGGACGTCACTTCTTAGCGGGGGGCTTGGGGGCCAGCAGCCGGTCGAGCTCCTTGTAAAGTCCGCTGCCCCGGAAGATCTCCAGGGTGCCGGTGTCGAACTCGAAGTCCCCGCGGATGATGCCGTTGGCATCAACGATGTACAGGTGGGGGATGTTGATCGAGGGGTGGAGCGGGCTCGGGCGCACGTAGGAGAAGGCCGCCTGGCCGCAGTCGAACAGGATCGGGGAGGTGATCTTCATCTCCTTGATGAAGGCTCTCACCATATCCGGCGAGTCCGGCGGGTTGGTGATCGAGAGCACGGCGACCTTGCCGCCGTAATGCGTCTGGATCTGTTCCAGGAGCTTCGCGAAGGGGGCACAATCCGGACAATCAGTGCGCATGATCTCGAGCAGGACGATCTTGCCCCGGTAGTCCTGGAGGTCGTGCTGCTGGTTGTTCACGTCCGGGAGGGAGAAGCCGGGCGCCCGCCGGGCCGGTTGCGCGCAC
>JBEKLJ010000012.1:0-28047 GCA_050010255.1 Bryobacteraceae bacterium | reverse complement strand
CGATCTTCTCACACCGTTCGAAGCGAGGCGCCGCGCGAGGCCGGTAGATTCAAGGCGCGCGAAGGGGTGAGCCCGCAGGCGTACTTGAACAGTACGTCGAGGACTCACCCCGAGCGCAACGCCGAAGATGCCGGCCTCCCGCAAGCCGCAGCCGAAGGCGTGTGAGAAGATCGGGCTGGGCACCGCTGACCCTATCCTAGCCCAGTCTCGTAGCCGTGAGCCGGAGGGAGCACAACCCGGAGGTGGTGAATAGCGCCGCGTCGGGAATGCGGATGCGCACCCGCGCCGCTGACGCCCGGGCCGGCGCGTGGCGCGGCAGGCGTACTATGATGGGCACGAGGCCCGGCCTCGGTCACGGCGCAGGGCTTCCGTAGGGATCGCAGGCGGACGTGGCGGAATTGGCAGACGCGCTGGCCTTAGGAGCCAGTGGCCGCGAGGCTGTGTGGGTTCGAGTCCCACCGTCCGCACCAGCCCGCGTTCCTCGCCACGACCACGGCGAGGCGCGAGGGCTCGCTCCACTGCGGGCTTCGAGAAGCGTGGCCTGTTCCGGCCGGGCACCCCCCTTGCCGCGGCGCCCGTCCGGTGGCATAATCAGGCTCGTCCCCGCGCCCTCGTCAGTCTTCGGCTCCCCCGCTGGCCGGAAGGCTGGGCCGCCGTGGCATGCACACGGCGTCATTTCCTGAAGCCATAGAAACGAGGCAGCGATGTCGAAGAAGCTTCTGACAATCCTCCTCCTTTGCTCCGCGTTCGCTCTGCCGGATGCGGCAGCGCTCACGCTGACCTGCACGCCGGCGGCAGTCCCGGCCCTGGTGCGCTCCGAGGGCCTGGCCGAGCGAATGGGCGACATTGTTCTGAGCTGTAGCGGCGTGCCGGGAGCCATCCTGACCGGCAATCTCTACGTGTTCCTCTCGATCGGCATAACCAACCGCCTCTCGGCGGGGAACGTCGTCGATGTGCTGCTGACGGCCGACACCGGGAGCGGCCCGGTCTCTACCGGCGCCACGCCCATTCTGGGCGGCCCCAACGTGGTCTTCTTCACCGGTCTCAGCGTCACGGTTCCGCCATCCGGACTCGTCGTCTTCCGGATCGTCAATCTCCGTGGAGCCGTGGCGGGCCAGGGGTCCGGGGGTGTCCAAGCACATCTCGCTGCGGATCCGCTGGGTACGATCGGGTTCACTGAGCCGTTGGCGCGGATTGCGTTTCCCGTGCCGGGCCTGCTGGCGGGCTCGGTCTCGACCATGGTGGACTGCCATGGTTCCGCGGTCCCGGCATCCATCACCGTCGGCAATCTCTTCGGGCTCGGCACGGCGGTTTCGGCCCAACGAGTCACCGAAGGTTTCCCGACCGCCTTCTCCGCGCGGGGTACGGGCGACGATTCGGGCACCCGCATCATGCTGAAATATAGTGGGTTCTCGGCCGACGCCCGGTTGTTCGTCCCGGACGCCGTAGCCGGCTCGACGGCGGCCCAACCGACCGCTACCGGGCTGCTGCACGGGTCCGCCACGGGCGGGACCTACATCCCCGGCAGCGGCACGTTGCTACTGGTCCGGGTCATCGGCACCGACGCGAACGGCGCCGGGGGCACGCTGGCCTTCACGCCCGCCGGCCCGGGGCCGCTGCTGCTCGATGCCGCCAGCGAGGTGGCTCTAGGAGGCGGCGCGGGGATGGCGGTCTACGAGGTCGTCGATTCCAGCCCGTGGGTTCTGGAGAGCGCCGAGATCCCGACCTGGCTGGGTTTGCCGCCGACCGGCGGAACGCTTGAGATGGCCCCGCGGCAGACGGTCAGCTTCGCCCCGGTGTCCGACGTGGCCTCCGCGACCGCGACCGACCCCATCCCGCGCTTCGTTCCCTCCGAGCCCCCGCCCGATTGCGTGACGCTGGGCGACTGCGGTTCCTTCCCCGAGCTGGTCGTGACGGCGCCGACGCTGGAGTTCACCGCCGAGGCCGGCAGCCGCACCCAGGGCGCGTGGATCTTGGTGACGAACGGGGGCGGCAGCGTGCTCGACTGGACAGCCTCCTTGGCCTTCCTTTCCGGCGCCGGCTGGGGGGAGCTGGACGTCGACGGGAGGGGCGGGGCGGTCCAACTCCGCGTCCTGCCGCAGCGGATGCTGCCGGGCATTTACGAAGCCGTCCTGACGATCGACGCCGGCAGCGCGGGCATCCAGAACCTGCCAGTGAAGCTGACCGTCACGCCGCCCAGCAACCCGCTGGCGCCGCAAGTTCTGGCCGTGGTGCACGCGGCGACGTTCCGGTCCGGGCCGCTGGTGCCCGGCTCGCTGGCGACGCTCTGGGGCACGCATTTGGGAGGCAGCGCGGTTTCAGTCACGTTCGAAGGCCTTCCGGCGCGCCTGCTCTACGTGGGTGAGACGCAGATCAACCTCGAAGTCCCGGCCGGGATCGCCGGTCATCTGAGCGTCACCATGGTGGTTACCGTGGATGGCGTGAGCACCGCCGCGCAGGGCGTCGACCTGACGCCGATGTCTCCCGGCGTGTTTACGGGCGGCATCCTGAACCAGGACAACACCCTCAACAGCCCGTCGAACGCGGCCGCGGGCGATTCCGCGATCCAGGTGTTCGCGACCGGCCTGCCGTCGCCTGACGTCGCCAGCATCACCGCGAAGATCCATGACGTCTGGATCACGACGCCCGAATATGCGGGTCCGGCCCCGGGAATCGCTGGCGTCCAGCAGGTGAACCTGCGCGTGCCGGGAGGCTGGCCGCCGATGAACACCACGTTGGTGGTGTGCTCCACCCTGAATTCGACGGGCGAGAGGGCCTGCAGCCCCGAGGCGCCGCTCTCGGTGAAATAAACGGCAGGGTCAAGAACCGGAAGGCGGCGCGGCCCCCAGCGCCGCCGCAACCCGCGCGCGAGGCCGGCGCCAGCGAGTCCCGTGGCTGGCGGCAGATCTATGCGGATATTGCGTCAGCCCCGTTGACGCTCCCGGCCCCGTGTGGTAGGGTGTGAATGCGGGGTGGAGCAGTCTGGTAGCTCGTTGGGCTCATAACCCAAAGGTCGTAGGTTCAAATCCTACCCCCGCAACCAAGATTCCCTGCCCGAGACCGCCGCAGAGTTCGTAGCCACTCCCTACTAGCCCGATTCCGGGCCCACGACTCGCCACCAGACTCGCTCGTCCGCACCGGTCTCGCCGTGTCCTACCATGGGACGAGGTTCAGCAGCGTCATCAGCCGGGTGACGCGAGCCGGCCGGCCTAGGACCGGGGGAAACGCCATGAGAACACGAGCACGATTGACCGCAGGCGTGTGCTTCACCATGACTTTGGGCATCGTTCAGGCCTGCGCGCAATATCAATACCCGTTTCAGAATCCCGATCTGCCGATCGAGGAGCGGGTGAACAACATCCTGTCCCTGATGACGCTGGAGGAGAAGGTGGCGTGCCTGGGAACGCATCCCAATGTGCCACGCCTGGGGATCCGGGGCACGGGCCACGTGGAAGGCCTCCATGGCCTGGCGCTGGGCGGTCCAGGAGGATGGGGCCGGCCGAAGCCAATCCCGACGACGCAGTTCCCCCAGGCGATTGGGCTGGCCGAAACATGGGACCCGGAGCTTGTACAGCAGGCGGCCGCGGTGGAAGGCTATGAGGTCCGGTACACCTACCAGAGCCCCAAGTACCGGCGTGGCGGGTTGGTGGTCCGGGCCCCGAACGCCGACCTGGGCAGGGATCCACGCTGGGGAAGAACCGAAGAGTGCTATGGTGAGGACCCCTACTTCAATGGAACGCTGGCTACCGCCTTTGTCAGGGGGCTCCAGGGCGACCACCCGCGATACTGGCAGGCTGCCTCGCTGCTGAAGCACTTCCTGGCGAACAGCAACGAGAACGGCCGCGAAGGATCCTCCTCCAATTTCGATGAAAGACTTCTGCGAGAGTACTACTCGGTTCCTTTCCGCATGGGAATCGTGGAGGGCGGCGCCAGGGCCTACATGGCCGCCTACAACGCCGTCAACGGCATCCCGTGCACCGTTCAACCGATTCTCAGAGACATGACCATCCGGGAATGGGGGCAAAACGGCATCATCTGCACCGACGCGGGCGCCCTGAGATTCATGGTCACCGCCCACAAGCACTATCCGACTCATCCTCAAGCCGCGGCGGCGGCCGTCAAGGCAGGCATCAACCAGTTCCTGGACCAGTACCGCGATGCAGTATTGCAGGCGCTCAGGGACAACCTGCTGACAGAGGCGGATCTCGACACGGCCATCAGAGGCGTCTTCCGAGTGATGATCCGATTGGGGCTGCTGGACCCGCCCTCGCTGGTCCCATACAGCAGCATCGGGGGAGGCGAGGACCCCTGGACGACCGACCAGCACAAGGCGGTCGCGCGGCTGGTGACGCAGAGGTCGATCGTGCTGCTCAAGAACGCGGCGAGCCTGCTGCCGCTGAACAGAGCGGCCCTGAAATCCATCGCCGTCATCGGGCCCCGCGCAAACGAGGTGCTTTTGGACTGGTATAGCGGCACGCCGCCCTATACAATCACGCCCCTGGAAGGGATTCGGAACAAGGTTGGCTCCGGCGTCGCGGTGAACTACGCGGCCAATAACGACCACGACGCGGCGGTCAACCTGGCGCGGTCATCCGATGTCGCTATTGTGTGCGTGGGGAATCATCCCACCTGCAACGCCGGGTGGAACCGCTGTCCCACGCCCAGCGAGGGCAAGGAAGCGATTGACCGGAGATCGATCAGCCTGGAACAGGAAGAGCTGATCCAGCAGGTCTACCGCGCGAATCCGAGAACCGTTGTCGTGCTCATCTCCAGTTTCCCCTACGCGATCAATTGGACTCAGGAGAACGTGCCGGCCATTGTCCACATGACCCACAACAGCCAGGAAGAGGGCAGCGCGCTGGCGGACGTGCTGTTCGGCGACTACAACCCCGGAGGCAGGCTGGTCCAGACCTGGCCCAGGTCTCTGGATCAATTGCCGCCCATGATGGACTACAACATCCGTCACGGCAGGACCTACATGTATTTCCAGGGCGATCCCCTCTATCCCTTCGGCCACGGCCTGAGCTACACAACGTTCCAGTATTCCAGGCTGCGGACCAGCGCGGCGCGCATTCGAAGGGACGGTGAGCTTACGGTAAGCGTGGACCTCCGGAATGCGGGCGCCCGGAGCGGCGATGAGGTGGTCCAGATGTACGTCGAGCACCTGGCCTCCAGGGTAGAGAGGCCCAGGAAGGAACTGAAGGGGTTCCGGCGAGTGACGTTACGGCCAGGAGAAAAGAAGACGGTCCAGATTCCATTGAGGGCGGAGTCGCTCGCCTACTGGGACCAGGAGCAGCGCCGCTTCGTTGTGGAAGAAGGGCGCATCAGGGTTCTGGTGGGAAGCTCGTCGGCTGACGTGAGGCTCCAAGAGATCGTCACTGTGGCGCAGTGAGTCGTCGGGGCTGGACACTGTCGTGCCGGGTGGAGCTTGCGGAACCCGGGCGGATAGCTGTAGAACGGAAGACGGTCGCGCGCGCGGGTTGACGGAGGGTCGGCCGGGAAGAGCCGGCACAGACCGGCGCAACGCCAGGAGGTGTCAGTAATGATGGATGAGACCAGCGGCGTGCGGGACAGCACCCGCCGCGGGTTTCTGCGCTTGGTCGGTGCGGCAGGCGCGGCCGGGCTGGTTGCGAGGCCCATTTTCTCGGCGGCCCCGATCGCCGGCGACGCCTGGGAAGAGGCGGCCGCGATCCTGCGGCGGATCACGCCTCCGCGATTCCCTGACCGGCAGTTCGACATCACGCGCTACGGCGCCGTGGCCGGCGGCAAGACCGACGCGACTGAGGCGATCCGCCGCGCCATCGCGGCATGCACCCAGAGGGGCGGGGGGCGCGTCGTCATCCCCGCGGGCGATTTTCTGACCGGCGCCATCCATCTCCGCAGCAACGTCAACCTGCATGTCTCCTCCGGCGCGAGGCTCCGGTTCAGCACCGAGCCCAGCCAGTATCTGCCGGTGGTCTTCACGCGCTGGGAAGGCGTGGAGTGCATGAACTATTCGCCGTTCATCTACGCCTACCGGCAGGAGAACATCGCCGTGACGGGCGACGGGATTCTGGACGGACAGTCCGGCTTGGAGCACTGGTGGCCCTGGACGGGCAGGAGGGAACACGGGGGAGGCCAGGGCGGCCCCAGCCAGCGGACAGCGCGGGGCCTCCTCTTCGGGATGGGCGAGAAAGACGTGCCCGTGCAGGAACGGGTCTTCGGCGAGGGCAACTATCTGCGGCCGCAGTTCATCCAGCCATACCAGTGCCGAAACGTGCTCGTCGACGGCGTCACCATCGTGAACTCCCCAATGTGGGAGATCCATCCCGTGCTATGCACCAACGTGGTCGTGCGCGGGCTAAAGGTGGTCAGTCACGGGCCCAACAACGACGGATGCGATCCGGAGTGCTGCCGGGACGTGCTGATCGAGGATTGCCTGTTCGACACGGGCGACGACTGCATCGCCATCAAGTCCGGCCGCAACCGGGACGGGCGCCGGGTGGGGGCGCCCACCGAGAACGTCGTGATCCGTGGCTGTGAGATGAAAGGCGGGCACGGCGGAGTCACCATCGGCAGCGAAGCTTCCGGCGGCGTGCGCAACGTGTTCGCCGAGAATTGCCGGATGGACAGCGCCAACCTGGATCGCGTCCTGCGGCTCAAGACCAACTCGGTGCGCGGCGGCTTCATCGAGCACGTCCGGATGCGCAACGTGACCGTCGGGCAGGTGGCCGACGCGGTGCTTCAGATCGACCTCTCCTATGAAGAGGGGAATACCGGGAAATACCCTCCGGTGGTCCGCGACATCGAGATGCGGAACGTGACCTCGCGGAAGAGCAAGTACGCGCTATACCTCCGCGGTTACGCCTCGGTGCCCATCCGGGACGTTCGCCTGGAGGCCTGCACGTTCGACAATGTGGCCCAGCCGGACGTAATCGAAAACGTCGAGGGGCTCAGGCTCACCGCCGTGAAGGTGAACGGCAGCCTCATCGATCGCCCGTAAGATCAGACTGCTGTTCCTGGGCCAAGTCGGCCTGAAGGAAAGCGGCGATGGATTCGGTGAGCGCCCGGGGGTATTCCGTGCGGGCCATGGCCAGCGCCTGGTGCCGGACCAGCCGGCGCCCCGCGACGCGGAAGGTCTGGTAGAACCTCATCCGCCCTCTCAGCGCGAACTGCGGCAGGATGGAATAGCCGAAGCCGGACTCCACCAGGCGCTTGATAGCCTCCGTGTCGTCCGCCTCCATGATCACGCGCGGGTTCAGCCCGATCTCCTCGAAGAACCGGTCGATGATCGACCGCATGTTGCTTCTCTTCGGATACAGCAGAAAGGGAACACCGGCCAGCTCGGAGGCCTGGACCGTGCTCACGCTGCCCCCGCCGCGGACGCGAGTCGGGGAAGGACGCAATCCCAGGAGCTCCTCGTCGAAGAGCGGCAGAATCGTAAGACCCTCCTCGGCGAACGGCAGCGAGATGAGGCCGAGGTCGAATCGCCGGTCCAGCACCCCGGCCACGATCTCCTCGGTCTGGGCGACGGTCACCCGGATCTCCGTCCGGGGATACTTCTTGCGCAACAGGCGAAGCGGGCGGCCCAAGCGGTTAATCAGCGTTGTGGCGCCGGTGGCAAGATGGAACGGCCGCGTGTCCGTGGAGGGGTCGTTCTCGAACTCCTGCTGGATCTGGCGGACTTGCCGGACCACCGCTCGGGCGTGTTCCGCCAAGCGAAACGCCGCCGGGGTCGGCAGCAGCCGCTTGCCGGACCGGGCAAAGAGTTCGGTGCGCAATTCGGCCGCCAGCTTGTGGAGCTGCATGCTGACCGCGCCGGGCGAGAGGTATGCCTTCCCCGCTGCCCGGGTCAGGCTCGAGGATTCCATCACCGCCAGAAACAGTTCAAGTTGGTGGATCTCCATGGGGAGCCTCCGCGACGCGGGACCACCAGAAGCGCGTGGCCCGGATCGTTCAGTCTTACTAAACGATTATTTCAGATCTTAAGATTTGACAGTGCAGCGGGCTGCCCTTATAGTTCCGATGGGCGTGGATGGGTTCCCGCGGGAGTGTCGAGCGTGAGTCCATGAGTATGAAAACAAGGCTCCTTGTCCCGACGCATGCCACCGCACTGCGGTTCTCCATCGGGACCAGGGAGTCGGCTGTTGTCCCGTCGTGGGCGGGGGAGATGGTACTCCTCCACCCGGCTCGAGACCGAGCGGATGGGCAGCACCAGCGTCAGCTACGGCGTTCGAGGCGGTGTCTTGACCCCGGCACTGCCTGAAGCCGCCTGACAGACCACCCGGCGCTGTCAGGCATGAGGGCGCGCCTACGGCGCGCCCTCGTTCTAGAAAGCGGCGGTGCGTTGTTTCATGGGCCAACCGCAAGCTCTGCGGCAGGCGCCAATGCGCAGCGTCACGCGGCTGAGCGCTGTTCCCGCGGCCTCAGACCGACGTTTCCGCCGGGCCACCCTCGGTCTCGCGCTCGCCCTCCTCGGCGGCTGACGGGCCGGCCTCCTCGGCCGCGGCGATAGCCTTGCGCGCCTCCTCGAGCCGCGCCTGGGGCACGCGGATCTCGAAGGGCAGGCTCGGGAACATGGAGCCGCTGACGAGCACCGAGGGGATGCCCTGGGCTTCGAGGACGCTGCGCATCCCGGTCGCCAGCATCTCCGCGTTCGGCGCGTCGGAAGCAAACACCGGAACCATGTCGAAGCCGTGCGAGAGATCGAGCGCCGGGGGAAGGAACTCCCGCTGCGCATCGATGAGCCGCTCGGCGTCGGCCTGCTGCGCCAGGGCGACGCGCACCTCGAAGGCGCCCTCGGGGACGCCGGGCGCCGAGTCGTCGAAGACCCTGGCCTCGATGCTCGCGTTCGCCAGTATGTCGCGGACGGCCGCGGCCTGTTCTTCGGCTTCGGAATCCGCGGAGCGGAAGATGGTGACCAATTCGTTTTCCCCGGCCATGATTTCAGGATATCCCAAGGCCCCCGGCAGGGTTGTGCCGTGTCATATCCGTTGTTTCCGTGCTATTCTCGCCAGTGAACTGAACTGGGCCCCAGGCTCCGGGCTGGCGGGCCGAGCCAGCCGGAGAGAGTGACTGCGGGGCGGGGGGCCGCGGAGCGCGTCGGAGGCGGGCCAATGTCGATTCCCGACAAGCTGAAGGATCGCTACGAAATCCAGGAGGTGCTCGGCCGGGGCGGAATGGGGTTGGTCTTCCGCGCCTGGGACGGTGTGGTCAAGCGTGACGTCGCCCTCAAGACGCTGCGCGACGCGCCGAACCGCGCCGCCCTGCAGTTGTTCTTCAAGGAATGCGAGGTCCTGGCTGCGCTCAGCCATCCCAACATCATCGAGATTTTCGACGTGGGCGAGTTCGAGGACGACGGCCAGAGCAAGCCGTTCTTCGTGATGCCCTTGCTGGCGGGGGCCACCCTGGACAAGCTCATTCGCACCGCCAGCCATCGCCTCACCGTCGAGCGCGTGGCGGACATCGTCTGCCAGGCCTGCCGCGGACTGCAAGCCGCCCACGAGCGCGGCCTCATCCATCGCGACATCAAGCCCAGCAACTTGTTCGTGATGGACGACGACGCGGTGAAGATCATCGATTTCGGCGTGGCGCACATGACGCAGGCGGACCAGTCCGTGGGCCTCAAGGGCACGCTGGTCTACATGGCCCCGGAACAGCTCCAGATGAAGCCGGCCACGCCCGCCTCCGACATCTACGCCCTGGGCGTGGTCTGCTACGAGGTGCTCACGCGCCGCCGCCCGTTCGAGGGCGCCAAGGAATCCGACATCGCCGACTCCATCCTGCGCGTGGCGCCTCCGCCGGTTTCGGACATCAACCCGGCCGTGAGCCAGACGCTGAGCCGCGTCGTCCACAAGGCCCTTGCCAAGCAGCCCTGGAACCGCTATTCGAGCGCGCGCGAATTCGCCGAAACGCTGCAAAAGGCCCTCCGCGACGAGCCAATCGAGTTCTTCGACCCCGCACGCATCCAGCCGCGCATCGACCGCGCCGCCAAAGCCTTCGAGCAGGGCGATGCCCCGTTTGCGCTCGAGATCCTAGGCGAGCTCGAGGCCGAGGGGCACATCGACCCGGCCATCACCCCGCTCCGCCGGCAGATCGAGCAGGCGCAGCGGCAGAAGACCATCGGCCTACTGCTCGAGAGCGCGCGCACGCGTTTCGAGCACAACGAGTATCCGCTGGCGCTGCAGAAGATCCAGGAGGTGCTTCAGCTCGATCCCGGAAACGCCCCGGCGCTGGGCCTGAAGACCAGCATCGAGAACAAGACGGTCACGCAGAAGATCGAGGACTGGCTGCGGCTGGCCAGGCAGCACATCGACAACCAGGCTTACGGGCCGGCGCGCGAGGCCATCGGGAACGTCCTTCAGTTGAAGCCCGGCGAGCCGGGCGCGGCGCAGTTGCTGAGCGAGATCGACCGCCTGGAAGAGGAGTACGTGCGGGCGCGGAAGGAGAAGGAGAGCCTTTACCAGGCGGCGCAGGAGGCCTGGAACGCCGGAGAAGTCACCACGGCGCTGAGCAAGATGGAGCGCGTGCTGGAGCTGGATCAAAAGGCGCCCGAGACCGCCACGCCCGAGCGCGCCGCTTCTTACCAGAGCTTCTATAACAAGGTCCGCAGCGAGCACGAGTCGCTGAAGCACTCCTACGCGGAGGCGCGCAAGCACCTCGCCGACCAGAACTTCGCTCAGGCGCTCGCCATCGCCGGCGAGTGGCTAGGGAAGTATCCCGGCCATGCGCTCTTCCAGGCGCTGAAGTTCGACATCGAGGAGCGGCAGCGACAGCAGCACTCCGCGCGCATCGCCGTGATCGGCCGGCAGGTGGAGACCGAGCCCGACCTCGACCGCCGCGTGCACATCCTCGAGCAGGCGGTGGCGCAGTTCCCCGGCGAATCGCACTTCGAACGCCAGGTCAAGCCCATGCGCGAGAAGCGCGATCTGGTGAACTCGATCGCGGCCAAGGCGCGCTACCACGAGGAACGCGGCCAGTACGCCGAGGCGCTGGGGCAGTGGGAGATCCTCGGGGCGATCTACGGCCAGTACCCGGGCCTGGGCTTCGAGGTCGAACGCGTCACCAAGAAGAAGGACCAGCAGGCCCTGGTCGAGGCCAAGGCGCGATGGATGGAGCAGATCGAACGCGCCGTCGCCTCCGGCGACTTCGCCCGCGCGCTGGCGCTGGCGGCTTCCGCCGACGCGGAGTTCCCCAACGACGCCGAGCTGGCTGAAGCGCGCCAGCTTGCCGCCGAGTCCGCCGCGCGCGCCGAAGAGGCCGGCCAGGCTCTGGCCCAGGGCCAGGCGCTGTGGCAGCAGCAGTCGTTCGAGGACGGCCAGACCGCCATGCGGCGGGCGCTGGAGCTGGAACCTAAGAACCCGGCCATCCGCAACGCGGTCGTCGAGACGCTGGTGGAGCGGGCGCGCGCGCTGGTTGACAGCGACTGGCGCGCCGCCGAGCCGCTCATTCAGCAGGCGCTCGAGATCGAGCCGAACCATGTGCTGGCCAAGAACCTGCGCATCACCGCCCAGGATCACAAGCGCGACGAGGCCGTCATCCGCTGCTTCACCCAGGCGCGGGAGTTCCGCGTCGCGGGCGATTTCGCCGGTGCGCTGGCGGAGGCCGAGAAGTGCCTGGCGCAGTACCCGCTCGATCCAAGGCTGGCGCAGTTGCGCGACATCCTGGTGCGCGAACAGAACGCGGCCGGGCGCCTGAAGGCCCGCTCAGCCGATCTGGAGACGCTGCGCCAGATCGAGGAGCAGGCCGGCGCCGCGGCCAGCCCCAGCGAGCTCGCCTCGATTCTGGAGCGCGCCCGTTCGGTTGCCGCCCCCTACGTTGAGGACGCCGAGTTCGGCATGATCCTGGGCGGACTGGAACACCGGCTGGCAGCGTGGCCGCCGGAGGCCGCCGAGGCTGCGGCCCTGGGCGCCAGTGTGGCCGCGGCGCCGCCCGTTCCGCCTGTTGCGGCGCCAGTAGCCGACGAGATTCCGACTGCTGCAACGCTGCTGCCGGAGACGCTCCTCAGCGCGGTCCCGCCGCCGCCGGCGGGTCCCGAGGCGCCCTTCTCGCCAACGGGGATGTTCGCGGCTTCGGGAATGCCGCTGCCTGCTGCGGTTGAAGCGCAGCCGGCCCCGCCGGGGGCGGGTCCGGCTGCTCCGCCGCTTTTCCCAGCCGGGCCGCCTCCCCTCGCGGCCCCTTTCGGCCCGCTTCCGCCGGGCGCTCCGCCGCCCGCCTGGCCCGCTCCCCCCTATGGAGCGCCGGGCGCGCCGCCGCCCGCTCCGCTCCCCAGGAAGCCGGGCCTGAACCCCGCGTTGTTGTGGGGAGGGGTGGGCGCCCTGGCCGTGGCCGTTTTGGTGCTCACCTCCATATTCGTGATCCCCAAGCTGCGACGGCCGCCGCCTCCTGCGGGCAGCTCGGTGCGCGTCGAGGTGCGCACCTGGCCGCCGGGAGCGGTGGTCCGGGTGAACGGGAAGATTCGCGGCACCTCGAATTTCCAGCTCGAGGCCGAGCCGGGCGCCTACCAGATCGAGGCGGCGCTGGAGGGCTATCAGCCTGCCTCGACGACCGCCCAGCTCAAGCGCGGCCTGACGGCGCCGGTCGAGCTAACACTTCAACCGCTGCCGCAGACCGTGCGCCTGATCACCGACCTCACCAGCGGCCAGGTCACGCTGGATAACCAGGCGCCGCGCGAGCTGCAAGATGGGCAGGTCACCATCGACGCCGTCACCCCTGGCAAGCACACGCTCAAGCTGGCCGGCCGCTCCGGCCAGGCGGATTTCACCTTCGAGCTGGTGCCCGGCGCCGTGCCGCTCCTGGACGGGCCGCTAAACGTCAAGAACGTGAGTGGCCTCATCGTCAGCAGCTTCGCCAATCGTGCGCGCGTCTACGCCACTCTCTCGCCGGCGAAGGTGGACGTGGACGGGCGGCCCGCCGGCGAGGCCGGCGCCGAAGGCCTCCAGATCGCCAGCCTCGCTTCCGGCGCGCACGAGCTGACCGTCAGCGACGGCCGGACGCAACTGAAGAAAGTGATCGAGGCTGGCGTCGCCCCCGTGCTGACGGCCTTCTTCCAGTCCGATGAGAACATCGGCACGATCGTGGTGCTTGCCGCCGAGGACGACGTGGACGTTTACATCGACGGCCAGAAGTACCGCCGCCAGACCTCTCGCGGCGGCCAGCTCCGCATTCCGCGCCCGCCCCGGCAGTACCGTGTCAGGGTCGCCAAGCAGGGTTTCCAGGACGTCCCCGAGCAGGTGGCCGAGGTGCGCAAGGGCGAGGAGAAGCGCGTCATCTTCAACCTGGTTCCGCTGCCGACCACCGCCCACCTGACCATTCAGGGGACGCCGGGCGCCCAGGTGTTCATCGACAGCGCGCCTGCCGGCTCCCTCCTGGCCGACGGCCATTTCCAGGTCTCGAACCTCAGCCCCGGCGAGCACACCATCGAGCTGCGCAAGGACCGAATGCGCTCGCACCCCATGCGGCGGACGTTCGTCGCGGGGCAGACCGTCGCGCTCCTGGATAGCGACGTGACCCTGCTCGGCGGCCCCGGCACGCTGCGGCTTAACCTCACGCCGGCCAGCGCACAAGCCACCGTGACCCGCGCGGGCCACCCGCCCCAGGCCCTCTCCGGCCAAACGACCGAGCTCGACGAGGGCTCCTACATCGTCACCGCGTCCGCGCCCGGCTACTTCGAGCGGTCCGAGCGCGTGCAAATCGTCGGCGGCCAGACCGCTTCCCTCACGCTGACGCTGACGCGCGTGCCGCGCGGGCCGTCGGCGATGGGCATGGAGGGATGGGAGGACGCCGCGGCCTGGTCGCCGAGCGAGGGCTGGTACGTCCGCCGCGGCGGCGGATTCGTGCTCTACCGCCCCACCGGCAGGCCCGGCGTTTACTCGCTCACTTTGATGGCCGCCTCGGGCGGCCTGCTGCGCGGCAAGAATCTCGAATGGGTCGTCGGCTTCAGAGATCCGCGCAACTACACGCTTTTCCGCCTCGATAAGGAGAGCTTCCGCCGCATTTCCTGCGTCAACGGCAGGCGCACCGAGCTGCTCAAGCAGCCGCACCGCCTGGGGTTGAAGGACGTCGCCGTGACGCTTCAGATCGAGGTGACGCCCACGACGGTGGTGACGCGTGCCCAGAACCAGGGCCAGTGGATCGCGCTGGACTCCTGGACGGCGCCGGATGCCCACTTCGTCGACGGCCGTTTCGGATTGCTGGTCGAAGGGCGCGACGAGGTGCGGCTCTCGGGCTTCAAGTTCACCCCGAAGGAGTAGCGCGACATATAAGTGGGAGCCGCACGTCGGCTGTCCGGCTACGGATGCCAAAGGACGGCAAAGCCGACGCTCGAGGCTGTCCGTCCGCGGCTGCCAAACGACGGCAAAGCTCCCGCTACGCACGCGGACGGTGGCGCGAACTCCGCCGTCGCCCCCGCCCCATCTCGCCCCCTCTCCCGGACTAAGCTGAACGTATGATGCGCAGATTCGGATTTCTCATGCTCATTCCGGCGTGTGCCTGCCTGGGGGAGGTTCACACGCTCACGCTGAGGGAAGCGGTCGACCTGGCCTTGAAGCAGAACCCCGACGTGGTCCTGGCGCGCCTGGACGAGCAAAGGGCCGAGCAGGCCGTCCGGCTGGCCAAAGACCCGTTCGCGCCGAAGGTCGTCGTTGGCAGCGGGCTGGCATACAGCAGCGGTTTCCCGATGAGTATCGAAGGGGCCACGCCCTCGATCATGCAGGCCAGCGCGATCGCCGAGGTCTACAATCGCCCGCAGAGCCTCCGGGTCGCCTCAGCCCGGGAGGGCCGGCGCGGGGCGGGGATCGACGCCGCCGCCAGGCAGGACGAGGTGATGTACCGCACGGCGGACCTGTTTGTCGAGACCGAGCGCGCCGGCAAGGCCGCCGGAGTCGCGCGGCGCGAACTGGATGGGCTGGCGAGCGTGCTCGAGGCGGTGCGTGCGCGGGTGGCCGAGGGCCGCGAGCTGCCAATCGAGATCCGCAAGGCGGAACTCGAGCTGGCCCGGGCACGCTACCGCGCTCAGACGCTCGAGGACGGCGTTCGCGCGGCGCAGACGGCGCTGGCGATCGTGGTGGGCCTCGAAGCGGACGACCAGGTGCGGCCCGCGGCCGGCGAGCGGGCGCTGCTGCCGCTGCCGGAGTCGGCCGAGGCGGCGGTCAGCCAGGCGCTCGAGGGCAGCAAGGAGATCCGCTCGCTGGAGTCCAGGCTGCTCGCCAAAGGCTACGATGTGCGCGCCCAGCGGGCCGCCAGGCTGCCGCGGCTGGACCTGGTGGCGCAGTACGGCTTGCTGGCGCGCTTCAACCACTACGAGGACTTCTTCCGGAAGTTCCAGCGCCACAACGGCCAGCTCGGCATCTCCTTCCAGGTGCCGCTCTGGAGCGGGCCGGGCGTCGCCGCCAGCGTCTCCCAGGCTGAGGCCGAGGTGGCCCAGCTCCAGATTCAGCTTCGCCACGCGCGCGGCCGGATCGCCGCCGATACGCGCGCTGGCTACGACAACCTGCGGCAGGCCGAGGCGGCGCAGGAGCTGGCCCGGCTGGATCTGGAGGTCGCGCGCGAGCAGGTGTCCCTGCTGCTGGCGCAGAGCCAGGAAGGCCGCGCGGCCTTGCGCCAGCTCGAGGAGGCCCGCATCGGGGAGACGGACAAGTGGCTGGCGTTCTATGAGGCGGGCGCGAGTCTGGAGAGAGCGCGGCTGAACCTGCTCCGCCTGACCGGCGGCCTGGCGGCGGCCTTGCGCTGAGCCTGGCCCGCGCCGCCGGGGCGTGAAACGCCGGCGCCTCGGCCCTCCCCCCGGGGCAAGATTGCGGCCTCGGCCCCCTTTGTGTTCAAGTAGAATCGACCAATGAGGTGTTTTATGCTGCGCCGCATTTTGGCTGTCCTGTTGCTCGTCTTCACCGCGGTCTCGTGCACCCGGGACCCCGAGGTCGTCAAACGGAAGTACTTGCAAAACGGCAACCGGTACTTCGAACGAGGCAAGTACAAGGAAGCCTACTTCATGTACCGGAATGCCTTGAAGAAGGACCACAGGTACAGCGAGGCCTACTACCGCGTCGGGCTCACCGAACTGCGGCTGGGCCGCCCCATCGAGGCGCTGCGGGACTTCCGGCGCGCTGCCGACACGGACCCGAACTTCACCAACGCGGACGCGCGCGTGCAAGCCGCCAACATCCTGCTGATCGGCTATGTGGTCAGCCAGAGCCACCCGGAATCGCTGCGCGACGAGATCCGAGCGATGTCGGCGGAGCTGCTGAAGCACGATCCGAAGTCGGTGGCCGGGCTGCGGCTGAAAGGCTATCTGCTGCTCCTGGCCGACAAGGACCCCAAGGGCGCCATCGAGCAGTTCCAGCTCGCCAACGGGATCAGTCCGTCGCTGCCTGAGATCGTGCTGCCGCTGGTGCAGAGCCTGCTGGCCGATGGGCAGCAGGCGGAGGCCGAACGGCTCGGCCGCGCGCTGCTGGAGAAGCGCAAGGACTTCGCCCCCATGTACGACGTGCTGTACGCCGAGTACATGCGCCAGAACCGTCTCCGCGACGCCGACCAGATCCTACAGGCGAAGGTTGCCAACATTCCCAAGGAGCCCGGCTTCTGGATCGAGCTAGCGATGCACTACTACCGCACGCACCGGCCGGCGGAGATGGAGGGCGCGCTTCGCAAGCTCACTTCGAACCCGGCCGAGTTTCCCCAGGGCCGGAGGCTGGTCGGCCGCTTTTACGCGATAATCCGCGATTACGACTCCGCCATTCGCGAGTTTCAGGCGGGCATCCAGGCGGATGCGAAACGTAAGACGGAATACCAGCGCGAGATCGCGCAGGTGCTCATCGCGCAGGACAGGAAGCAGGAAGCGGCGACCGCTCTGGACGAGGTGCTCCGAGCCGACCCCAAGGACGACCGCGCGCGGGCGATGCGGGCCTCCCTGATGCTCGAGACCGGCGATCCCACGCAGATCCAGGCGGCGATCACTGACCTGCAGTCGGCGGTCAGCCGCGACCCGAAGAATCCCGTATTGCGGTTCAACCTGGGCCGCGCGCTGCTGGCCAAAGGGCAACTCGACCAGGCCCGGCTCCAGTTCCAGGAAGCCATCAAGAATCGCGCCGAGTACCTGCAGCCGCGGATGTGGCTGGCGCAGCTCTACCTGTTTCGGCGCGACTTCGCCAACGCCCTTCGCGCGACGAAGGAGATCCTGGAGCTGGATCCGCGCAACGTGCCCGCGAAGCTGATCCGCACCCAGGCGCTGGCCGCCATGGGCGACATGATCCAGGCTCGCGCCGAGCTCGCTCAGATCATCGTGCAGTACCCGAACTCGGTGGAAGCGACCAGCCAGCTAGCCATTCTGGACCTCAGCGAGAAGCGCTACCGGGAGGCCGAGGAGGCGTTCCTGCGGCTGCACAAGGCGCATCCGTCGGACCTGCGGGCGCTGATGGGTCTCGCGGAGACTTACGCGGCGCAAAACCAGTGGGATCAGGCGGTCCGGGTGCTGGAGGAGGAGTTGGCGAGATCCCCAGGGCGCCTGGAGCTTCGCAGCGCGCTTGGCAATGTCGCTTATCGCGCCGGCCGCTATGACGTCGCCATCCGGGAGTTTCAAGCGTTGATCCGGGCCCGGCCGGATGCGGGTGGCCTCTATCTCCGTCTGGGCGAGACCTATCGGAGGAAAGGCGACTTCCAGGCGGCCGTCCGCACCTTCGAGAAGGCCAAGCAACTGCGGCCGAACGATCCGGCGGCCTACCTCCAGATCGCTCTGATGATGGAAGCCACGCACGACCGTGCGGGAGCCCGGGCGATCTACGAGCAGATTTTGAAGCTCCAGCCCGATCACCCGATCGCGCTCAACAACCTCGCCTACATCATCGCCGAAACCGGCGGCGATCTGGACCAGGCGCTCTCCCTGGCGCAGCGCGCCCGGCAGAAACAGCCCGACGACCCGGACATCGCTGATACCCTGGGCTGGATTTACATCAAGAAAAACCTCAGCGACAACGCGGTGGACATCTTCCGCAACCTGGTGGCCAAGCTTCCCCAGGTCTCCACGTACCACTATCACCTGGCGATGGCGTTCTACCAGCGCGGGGATAAACCGCAGGCCAGGCGGGAGCTTCTGACGGCTCTCCAACAGAAGCCTTCGGCCGAGGAGGCCGCGCGGATCCGGGAGCTGCTGGGTAAGACCGGGTAGAGGAGCGCCAGCCATTTCCACGATCGAGCCTGCTCCTGGTATGCCGGGCCGGGGACATTCCTGGCCCTATGTCGCCCCATTCGCGACGCTGATGCTGCTGCTGGCCGCCGGCGAGCTCCTGCCTCACGTCTGGTCCTACGCCGTGCGGACCGTGCTGGTCCTGGCGGTCACGCTGGCGTTCTCCCGGCGCCTTATCAGCCTACGGCCGGCCAAGTCGTTTTCCAGTGTCCTAATCGGCCTGGCCGTCTTTGCGATCTGGATTGCGCCCGATCTGCTGCTGCCCGGGTATCGCGGCCACTGGCTGTTCCAAAACGCACTCGCCGGCGCCGCCTCCACCGGGGTTGCCGCCGCCGAGCGCGCCAATTGGCTCCTTCTGGTGTTCCGCGTGGCCGGCTCGGCCCTGCTGGTACCCGTGGTCGAGGAGCTGTTCTGGCGGGCGTGGCTGATGCGCTGGCTCGTCTCGGCGCGTTTCGAGAGCGTGCCCCTGGGAGCGTACGCCGCGCGCGCCTTCTGGATTACCGCGATCCTGTTCGCTTCCGAGCACGGAGCCTACTGGGATGTGGGACTGGCGGCCGGCGTCGCCTACAACTGGTGGATGGTCCGCACCGGCAGTCTGGCCGATTGCATCCTGGCGCACGCTGTCACCAACTCGTGCCTGGCTGCCTGGGTTCTGGGCGCGGGCCAGTGGCAGTATTGGTTGTAGCGTCCGCGCTGTCACCGCCCTGGACGCCGCTGGAACTCCCCGGAATGCACGCTCTTGCCGGGCTGGGAGCTTTGCATCTGTTGCCCCCGTCTGCTAGGATGGGGATGGACGGACGCCCAGGCTTTGCTCCCCCACAATCCCAACCAACGGAGTCCTGAACAGCGAAGTATGAGTTTCACGGTTTTTCTCGGCAACTTGCCGACCTGGGTGACTGCGGATGACATCCAGTCTTGGCTAACCGCGGAGAGCCTGGTCGCTGACGCGATCAAGGTGATTCGCAACCCGGAGACGCAGGAGTCGAAAGGGTTCGCCTTCATCGACGCTCCCAATCAAGAAGAGCTGCAAGCGATCATTCGTCGCTTTGATCGCGCGCCGCTGGAAGGCAAGCTCCTTCGAGCCAACCCGGCTCAGCCCCCTAAACCCAGAAACCAGGGCAAGGTGGAGGACCGGGGGCACCACGGCAGGCGTCCCGGCCGGAAGGCCAAGGTCTCCGATGGGCCCAAGAGCGCTTTCGCAGTCGAACTGGCCAAGGTTCTCTGATCGAATCCGCTCCGGGTCCCGGAGCGCCCGGCGCAGCTTCATCGCTCCGCTGACCCCCGCACTTGCCCGGTAGTTGTCCTGGAGGTCTGAGACCCGCCTCCCAGCGCCCCGATTCAGTTCAGCATGCCGGCGGCGGTTCGGCCGGGTTTTCGTGCTATGCT
The DNA here is from genome assembly GCA_050010255.1 of Bryobacteraceae bacterium. Classification (GTDB taxonomy): domain Bacteria; phylum Acidobacteriota; class Terriglobia; order Bryobacterales; family Bryobacteraceae; genus JBEKLJ01. Next base: position 8,507 of record JBEKLJ010000012.1, on the reverse strand, counting down.
GCATCGAATAGTTGTGTGCTCTGTGTGGCAGAGCGAATGTATTTTTATTAATCTTGTAAGCAGCTCCGGATGAGGCGAGGCTCGCCGGAGTGGAAGCAGCCTGCTAGCACGAGGTTTCCGGCAGGCCTGCAAAAAAGGTAAGCAGATGATCAACATATTGATTCTGCGAGTTTTATTCACCATACTCCTGGCTTCTGTCGGATACTTTCTTTCGCCTTTCAAGGATGCGCAGCAGAACGTGATCCACTGGGCTGGGGGTGTGGTGGGGCTCGTCATTGGCATCGGCATAGTCCTGTTTGAGATTCGGGTTAAAGAGGTCAGCCTCAAGCGCCTCATCGGCGCCGCGATCGGCTCGACCCTGGGCATCACCGGCGCAGCGCTGATGGCGTTGGTGCTGGGCTGGGCCTTGAAGAGCGGAAACCACCCCTTCCTGCCCTTCCTCCAGGTTCTGCTCTTGTTGTGGATGACCTATGTGGGCCTGGTGATCGGCGCCAACAAGGGCGACGTGCTGAACCTCGCCGCCCTGGGCGGCATCTTCGGCGGGGAGAAGACCGGAAAGCAGGCGTTCAAGATCCTGGATACGAGCGTCATTATTGACGGCCGCATCGCCGACATCGCCGAAACCGGCTTTCTGGACGGCGTGATTGTGATTCCGCAATTCGTTCTGCGCGAGCTCCAGCTCGTGGCCGATTCGGCGGACTCAATGAAGCGCAACCGGGGCCGCCGCGGCTTGGACATCCTCCAGCGGATCCAGAAGATGGCCCACCTGAGCGTTCAGATCCTGGAGGAGGACTTCCCGCAGGTGCGCGACGTGGACATGAAGCTCATCGAGCTGGCCCGGCTCTACGACTGCAAGATCGTCACCAACGACTTCAACCTGAACAAGATGGCGCAACTGCATGGCGTGGAGGTGCTCAACATCAACGAGCTGGCCAACGCGCTGAAGCCCATCGTGCTGCCCGGCGAGACGATGCGGGTGTTCATCCTCAAGGAAGGCAAGGAGTACAACCAGGGGGTGGCCTACCTGGACGACGGCACGATGGTGGTGGTGGACAGCGCCAAGCGGCTGATCTCGAAGACCATCGACATCACCGTCACGAGCGTGCTTCAGACCACGGCCGGCAAGATGATTTTCGGCCGCTTCGACGAGCGCGTGCACACGGTCTACGACAAGCCGCAACAGGGGCACCCCGACAAGCACGATCGCCAGCACCGCGAACAGGCCGCCGCCGCGCCGGCGCCGCCGCCGCCGCCGGCGAACAGCTCGGGCTAGGCGCATTCCCGTGCCCCCGAGCAGCGGTTTGCGAACCGGGATAGAATCGTAGTCCGACCATGAAAGCCGCCGTCATCTTGCCCGCCGCGGGTCTGGGGACCCGCATGGGGCGGAGCACCGCCGAGAGGTCCGGCACCAGCCGCAAGCAGTTCATGCTGCTGGACGGCTCGCCCATCCTGCTGCATACCATCCGGAAATTCGTAGCTTCGCCGCCGGTGAGCGAGATTATCGTGGCCCTGCGGCCCGAGGATCTTGTCTGGGTCGGCGAGATGCTGCACCGGGAAGGATTGTCCAAGCCGGTCCGCCTGGTCGAGGGCGGCAGCACGCGGCAGGAATCCGTCTACAACGCGCTGGTTTCGCTCCCGGCTGACACCGGCCTGGTGGTTGTGCACGACGCCGTGCGGCCGTTCATCGATCTCGGTACGATCGATAAGGTGATCCAGGAGGCCGCGCGGACGGGCGCCGCGATCGTCGGCATCGTGCCTGTCGATACGGTGAAGACGCTGCGGAAGAACAAAATCCGGGGCACCGTGCCGCGCGAGTCGCTGGCGCTGGCCCAGACCCCGCAGGTCTTCCACTATGCGCTGCTGATGGAGGCGTTCCGGAAGGCGCGCGAGGATGGCTTCATCGGCACGGACGAGTCCACGCTGGTGGAGCGGCTGGAGACGGTCGAGGTCAGCGTGGTGCTGGGCAGCGACCGCAACATCAAGATTACGAACCCGTCCGACATGAATCTCGCCCGGCTGTTCCTCTCCGAAGAGGCGCGCGAGCGCAAGGCGCTCTGATGCCCGCCAGTGGGCCGCTACCGGGCTGCCGGACGGGCCTGGGGTGGGACGTGCACCGCACCATCCCGGGCCGCCCGCTGGTTCTCGGGGGCGTGACCATTCCGTGCGAGTTCGGCCTGGCGGGCCACTCGGACGCCGACGTGCTCTCACACGCCATCACCGACGCCGTGCTCGGCGCGGCCGCGCTGGGCGACATTGGCATGCACTTCCCCGACACGGACCCCCGCTGGAGGGACGCCGACAGCTTGCAGTTCCTGCGTCACGCGCTCGAGCTGGCCCGCGGCGCCGGCTATGCGCTCTCGAACGTGGACGCCACCATCGTTCTGGAGCGGCCGAAGCTCCGGGACTACCGCGCGGCGATCCGCAACCGTTTGGCGGGTGTGCTCGGCCTGGAGCCGGATTGCGTGTCGGTGAAGTTCAAGACAGCCGAGGGGCTGGGGCCCGTGGGCGAGGGCCGCTCGGTCGAGGCGCAGGCGGTGGTTACGCTGGTGCGCCTGCCGCAATCCTGACCCGCATTTCTCACCAACAACCTGCTGCGGCCCGCGACAGCCGCCCGTGGCCCGGTCGTGGTGAGAAAAGCGGGTTAAGCGGCCGCCGGCCCTCAGCGCACGCCCGACTTCTGTCGGGCGGGCAGAAACTCGTCTCCCGGGTTCCAGGTCGGCAGGCGATCCAGGTTCGCCGCGCCGACCCCCAACGCCATCGTGAAGCGCGCCAGCTCCTCCAGGCCCGAGAAGTCCCAGTCGTCGTGGTATTCGTCCGAGGGCTGATGATAGTGCTTCTCCTCGAACTCGTGGGCGGCGCGCTCGCCCCACCCGGGCGGCTTGCCGAGGACCTCGTTACCCTGGTCGATCGAGAAGGATGGAATGCCGGCGCGCGCGAAGGAGAAGTGGTCCGAGCGGTAGAAGTGCCCCTGCTCGGGCTCCGGGTCGGGCTGGATGACGAGGTTGAAGCGGCGCGCCGTGTCCTCGACCAGCGGCCAGAGCGAGGTGCGCTCGGCCCCGGTCACGACGACGTCGCGCGTGCGGCCAAAGGGGTTGAAGGCGTCCAGATTGAACGCGGCCGCCGTCAGGCCCGCCGCGATCACCGGATGCGCCGCGTAGTACTCCGAGCCTTGCATGCCGGATTCCTCGGCCGTCACGGAGGCGAAGATCGCCGAGCGGCGCGGCTTCTGCTCCAGCGCGGCCCAGGCGCGCGCGATTTCCAGCAGCATCGCGCAGCCGGTGGCGTTATCCACGGCGCCGTTGTAGATCGCGTCTCCGTTCACCGGGGGGCCGATGCCGAGGTGGTCCCAGTGCGCGCTGAAGAGGACCGCCTCGGGCTTCGGCCCTGCGTCGCTGCCGGGGATGATGGCCACGACATTCCGCGTGTCCTGCTCGCGCACCTTCGAATGCAGCCGCAGGCGGATGCGGATGCCCAGCGGGATGGGGCGGAACTCGCGCGTGTTCGCCGCGCGCAACATCTCGGCGACGGCGTTGCCGGAAAGCCCCAGCAGGCGGCCGCCAGCCTCCTCGGTGACCCAGCCCGCGAAGGCCAGCGCCGGCTCACCTGGCGCCAGCCGCACGTAAGACTGCTCGCGGCCCCAGGAGTTCCTCACCACCTCCCAGCCGTAGCCGGCCGTAGGCGTGGTGTGGATGATGATCGCGGCGAGGGCGCCCCGGCGCTGCGCTTCCTCGAACTTGTACGTCCAGCGGCCGAAGTAAGTCAGCGCGCGGCCGCCGAAGAACCTCGGGTCCTCGGAGGGCGGCTCGTTGGTGAACAGGACGAGGATCTTGCCGCGCACGTCGGCGCCTTTGAAGTCGTCCCAGTTGAACTCCGGCGCCACGATGCCGTGGCCAACGAAAACCGCCTCGGCGTCGAGGTCCTCGCTGGGCTCCTGCCGCTCGTCCGAGCCGACGAACTCGTCGAGCCACTTGAACTCCACCTGGCGCCCGCCGCGCGCGGCCGAAAGCTGCGCGTCCGGCTGCGTCTCGACGCCGATGAGCGGCACCGTCTGAAAGTAGGTTCCGTTGTCGCCGGCGGGCTTGGCGCCGGCCAGCGCGAACTGCGCCGCCAGGTACTCAGTGGCCAGGCGGCCGCCGCGCGCGTCCACGCCGCGCCCCTCGAGCAAGTCGCTGGAAAGAAACTTGACATCCGCGCGGATATGCTCGCCCGAGATGTTCTGGATCTGCGCGGAGCAGGCCGCGGCCGCCGCTGCGAGCAGCAGGATAATACGCATCATAGGCATGAATCCCAGTGTACGACCGCCGTGGCGGTAACCGCGCGGGTTGCTAGCCCTGCCGTGGCCCGGCGCTCACTTCTGGGGCGGGATCACCCACAGGAGCAGCCGGGTGTTGTTCACCTCGATCTCCTGGTCCGGCTTCCAGTCGTCCATATCGAAGCTGTGCGAGACCACGCGGGTGCCCGGCCTCAGCTCCTGGAGCAGCTTGGGGCGCAGCCGCAGGTTCACGTTCGGCAGCAGGTAGAGCGTCACCACCGTGGCCTCGTGAATATCGGCGTCGAACAGGTTGCCCTCGATGAACTTCACCTTGTCGGCGACGCCGGCCTGGCGCGCGTTCTCGTTGGCCTCGCTGATGCGCTGAGGGTTGATGTCGACCCCGACGGCACGCGCGCCGAACTGCTTCGCCGCGGCGACGACGATCCGTCCGTCGCCGCAACCCAGGTCGTACACCGTGTCACCCGGCCGAACGTCGGCCAGCTTGAGCATCGCGACCACCAGTTCCTGCGAGGTGGGAACATACGGCACGTCCAGCGGGCGCGGAGGGCCTTGCGCCAGCGCAACCGCGGCCAGCGTCAAGACGGTGATCGACAGCTTCGCTTTCAGAGTCATTCGTGTCTTCCTCCCGACGTTCAGATACCGGTACCCCAAGCAGAACAGACAGTACGAGCTTAGCCGGACGGCCGGTGGTGCCGCAAGCCAGCCTGGGAAGCCGGACCACGGCGCCTCGCTTCGAACGGTGTGAGAAGATCGGGCTAGGAGACGCTCATGACGAACACGCGACTCGGCAGTGCCCTGCTTCTTCTCACCGCTCTCGGCTTCGGCCAGCAGCCCGGCGGCCAGATGCCGCGCATCGGCGGCGCGGGCGCCGGAGAGTGGATGAACGTCCGCGGCAATCCTTACCGCGCCCGGTCCGTCACGCCGATCCCGTTCGAGAACTCCAGCCGGATCGAGAGCCTGCTACGCGGCGGCAACCTCTACCTCTCGCTCCCGGACGCGATTGCGCTGGCGCTGGAGAACAACCTGGACGTGGAGTCCCAGCGGCTGGCACCCGGCATGGCCGACTCGGATCTTCTCCGCGCCCGCGGCGGCGGCCAGTTGCGCGGCGTAGCGTTCACGGCGACGCTCCTGCCGACCGGGGTCGGCGGCCCGGCGAGCCCGCTGCTCAATTCGGCCACGCCCGGCTTCACCGTCACCAACTCCATCGCCGCCAACGTGACCAACGTCGCCCTTCTCAGCGAGGCCCAAAACAATCTCTCGATCTCGACCGGGACTTTCTCCTCCGGCAGCGCTCTGCCCGCCTACGACCCCGCGATCGCCGGCCAGCTCAACTGGCAGCACCAGACCACGCCGCAGGCCAACCCATTTGTCACTGGGGCCAGCCTGCTGCTCACCCGGATGACCAGCGGGAACGCCGGCCTGGTCCAGGGCTTCAGCCCGGGCACGCAGATTGCGGCCAGCTTCTCCAGCACCGCGCAGGACAACAACTCGATCCGCTCCACGCTCAACCCGTTCAGCAACACCTCGTTCGGACTCACCCTCACGCAGCCTCTGCTGCGAGGCTTCGGCGTGCGGCTCAACCGCCGGTTCATCCGCATCGCGCAGATCAACCGCAAGGCCTCCGACCTGGTCTTCCGCCAGCAGGTGATCGAGACCGTCTCCGGCATCGCCCGCCTTTACTACGACCTGGTTAGTCTCGACGAGGACGTTCGCGTGAAGCGTCAGACACTGGCGCTCGCGCAAAGGCTGTATGAGGACAACCGCATTCAGGTGGAGCAGGGCACCGTGGCGTCAATCGAGCTCGTCCGCTCCCAGGCGTTGATCGCCGCCAGCCGCCAGGACCTCGTCAATTCCGAAGGCCTCGCCCGCGAGCAGGAGCTGGTGCTGAAGAGCGTGCTGACCCGCCGCGGCACCGCCGACCCCGTGATCCGCGCCGCGCGGATCGTCCCCACCGACCCGATCCCAATCCCTGCCCAGGAGCAGGTTCAGCCTGTCCAGGACCTGGTCGCGCTGGCCCTCAAGACCCGCCCCGATTTGGCCTCCGCCAACCTTCAGCTCGCCAGTTCCGAGATCACCCTGGAGGGTTCGCGGAACCAGCTCCTGCCCGACATCGATTTCATCGCCACGGCGATCAACTCGGGTCTGGCGGGGCAGATCAACCCCCTGCTAGGGACGGGCGGGACGCCGCCGGCGGTGGCCTTCCTCGGTGGCTACGGCACGGCGCTCGCACAGATCCTGCGCCGCAACTACCCGACTTACGGCGTCGGCATCCAGATCAACCTGCCGCTGCGCAACCGCGTGGCGCAGGCCGACTACGTCCGGGATCTGCTGCAACTGCGCCAATCCGAGATCCGCCGCCAGCAGATCGAAAACCAGGCGCGGCTGGAAGTCGAGGACGCGCTGGTCTCCCTTCAGCGGTCGCGGTCCGCCTACGACGCCGCCGTCGAGACGCGCGTCTACCAGGAGCAGTCGCTGGCCGCCGAGCAGGAGCGCTTTGCCGTCGGGCTCTCGACGACCTTCCTGCTGATCCAGTACCAGAGCATGCTGGCGCAGGCCCGCTCGACCGAAGTGGCCGCGCGGGGCGCTTGCGCCAAGGCCCTTGTCGCGCTCGAGCGAGCCACCGGCAGGACGCTGGAGGACTACGGCGTGTCCATCGAAGAGGCCTGGCGGGGCCAGGTCTCGCGGCCTCCCACGCCGATTCCGCCCGAGCCGCCTGGCGAACCGGCCGCGACTCCGGCGCAGTAAAGGAGAGGCCTCAGATCGCCAGCGCCGCGCGGGCGCGGACCACGCACTCGAAGCGTTCTGGGACGCCGTGCTCGATGTGCGCCAGCACCGTGTCGGCCGAGCAGGCGACCGGGTCGACGCCGCTGACGACTAGGTCCGCCAGGCGCCGCTGCGGCCGGATGTACAGCTCCTCCATCGGCCGCACGGTCTCGGCATACTGCCGGGCGACCGATTCGGGTGAGCGGCCGCGCTCGCGCACGTCGCGGTCCAGCCGCCGCTCGAAGCAGATGCGGTCTTCGGCGTCGACGTAGACCTTGGTGCCGATGAGAGCACGCACTTCCGGCCAGTGGAGCGCCCAGAGCCCTTCGAGAATGGCGAACCCCCGCGTTTGCACCCGCTCCACCTCGGCCCGGCGCGCATGCCGCGCGAAGTCATAAAGCGGCTTCTCGATCTCGGCGCCGGCGGCCAGCGCGCGCAATTGGCCGGCCAGCAGGTCCTGGTCGATCGCCTCGGGCGTGTCGAAGTTCACCCGCGCGCGCTCCTCGAAGGTCTGGTGGCGGAGGTCGCGGTAGTAGGAATCCAGCGCGAGGATGGGCGCCCTCAGCACCGGGGCCAAGGCCCGCGCCAGCTCCGTCTTGCCGGAACCCGACGGCCCGGCGATTCCGATCAGGTAGATAGGCAAACCGCCTATCATCGCATGCCTATCGCTGCCGCAGGAGCCCCCAGGCCGCCGCCCGCTCCCTGTACTGTGGAGGTATGCGCCTGGCCGTTCTCTCCGACATCCACGACAACATCTGGAAGCTAGCCGCCGCCCTGGACTCCGTCCGCGGGGCCGATGCGCTCATCTGCTGTGGGGACCTGTGCTCGCCGTTCATCGTCCACCAGCTCGGCCGCGGCTTCTCCGGGCCCGTCCACATCGTGCTCGGGAACAACGACGGCGACCTCTTCCGGATCACCCAGAACGCGCGCGCCTATCCCCACCTCCGCATCCACGGCGAGTTTTTCCGCGGCGAGCTGGGCGGCCGGCAGGTGGCCGCCGTGCATTATGACAGCCTGGCCCGCCCGCTGGTCGCCTCGGGCGAGTTCGATCTGGTTTGCTTCGGCCACAACCACATCTATGAGGTGAGCCGCACGGGCCACACGCTAGCCGTCAACCCCGGCGCCATCATGGGCTCGGCCTTCGACCCCGACGGCGCGCCGCGCGAGGCGCCCGCGAGCTTCGTCGTGTATGACACGGAAACCGCCGCCGCCCAAGGCTACCAGATCGTGGCATCCCCAGCCGGCGGCCCCGAGGTCCGCCCGCTGGCCCGATCTTCTCACACGCCTTCGGCTGCGGCTTGCGGGAGGCCGGCATCTTCTGCGTCGCGCTCGGGGTGAGTCCTCGATCCGTAACGGACCTGCGGGCTCACCCCGTCGCGCGCCTTGAATCTGCCGGCCTCGCGCGCGCCTCGCTTCGAACGGTGTGAGAAGATCGGGCTGGGGTAGGCGGCTGCCGGGCCGTCTCCGTAAG
>JBEKLJ010000011.1:0-28524 GCA_050010255.1 Bryobacteraceae bacterium | reverse complement strand
ATTCAAGGCGCGCGACGGGGTGAGCCCGCAGGCGTACTTGAACAGTACGTCGAGGACTCACCCCGAGCGCAACGCAGAAGATACCGGCCTCCCGCAAGCCGCAGCCGAAGGCGTGTGAGAAGGTCGGGCTAGGGTCCCAACCCGGCTGTGTAGTTCAGTACCCGCTCGCAACACTCGCGAATGTGCATCAGTTAGAGTCGTGGGTCTTTGCCGGGCATGGTTCAGAGAAGAACGGCTTCGGAGAGCACTCGATCGCGGATGTAAGGGTGAACGCAACTGGCCTCGACCACATCAACCTCCGTGCCCAGGAGATCTCGCAAGTCCGCCAGGAGTCCGCCGAGGTCAAACAAGTTCCGGCCGGTGTCCAGGTCTACCAAGAAATCCACATCGCTGTCGGGCCTGTTCTCGCCATTGACAAGCGAGCCAAACACACGGATATTGCGGCAGCCGTGCATCTCCGCCAGGCGCAAGATCTCGGCCTGCTTTTCCCGCCGCAACGTATCCAGCGTCAACATGACATCCACCATTATTCTCCCTCAACAGCCGCCCGTGTTCCAGAGGCGGACTTGGCATAGAACTGGCGCTGGCTGGTCCACCTGTCCTCGGCACACGACTCGCCGGGGCCGCTCTGGCCCATGCGCCGAGTTGCACCCAAGGTGCCGGTATGGAACAGGATGGACCTCCGGATCTCCGGCGCCAGGTTCAGCAGATTCATGATCTGCGTGCTGCGAGCGCTGGAGGCGGGGTGAGGGAGCGCGGCAGGGCCGGCCTGGAGGCCGGCTGGCGGACGGGGAGGTCCGCCCTACCGGGCGATCAGCTACCAGCTTCCAGCTTCCAGCTACCAGCTATCAGCTACGAGCTACCAGCTTTCAGCTACCAGCTTCCAGCTTCCAGACAGCAGCGGACGGCCGCGCGGCGGGGCGGCGGGGGCGTGGGAAGGATCACCCGGCCCTGCGCATCACGACTAGCGTCATGTCGTCGTGCTGGGGGGCGCCGGCGGCGAAGGCGTCGGCCGAGCGCGTGATTCGCTGGAGGAGGTCGCAGGCTTTCATCTCGGCCGCGGCGCGCACGGTCGCGACCAGGGCGTCCTCACCCCATTCCTCGTCGGCCGCGTTCATGGTCTCGCTGATTCCGTCCGTGAATGCCACCAACAGGTCTCCGGGCTGGAGGACAACAGAGGCCTGCTGGAACGTGGAGCGTTTCAGAAGTCCGATCACCGGGCCGCCGGCTTCCAGCCGGTCCACCGTGCCGACCTCGCGGAACACCATCGGTGGGTTGTGGCCCGCATTTACGTAGCGGAGCTCGCCGCTGGCGGGGTCGTATTCGGCGAAGAAGAAAGTGGCGTAGCGGCTAGCCGTGGAGGCCTGATAGACCAGCGTGTGGATGCGAGAGACGATGCCCGCGAGGTCGCCGGCCCCCGTCATGGTCTGGCTTCGCAGCGCGGCCTGCAAGCTCGACATCACCAGCGCCGCGGAGATTCCTTTGCCCGACACGTCCCCGATCGCCACTCCCAGCTTGCCGCCGGGGAGTTCGATGAAGTCGTAATAGTCGCCGCCCACGCCCAGCGCAGGCCGGCAGGCGCCGGCGTAGTCGAGGCCGTCGATGGGCGGCAGCACGGTGGGGAACAGGTGCTCCTGCACCTCGCGGGCGATTTCGAGCTCGCGGTTCAGCCGCTCGCGCTGCGCCACCTCGTCGGCGATCGCCGCCGTGAGCCGCGCATTCTCGAGCGCCATGGCGGCCTGCGCAGCCACGGAGCTGAGCAGCCGCACGTCGCTGCCGGAATACGCCTCCTCGGATTTCTTCTGGCTCAGGCTGATGACGCCGAGCAGCCGCTCGCGCACCATGAGCGGCAGCAGCAGCTCGGTCTGGAGCCGCTCCAGTCCCCGCCGCTCTTCGTCGCTCACGTCCGGAAGCGTGTGGATCCAGCTCCGCTCGTCGTCGAGGTACACGCGGGCGGGCTCCTTGCGCTGCCTGAGATGGCGGAGGATGCCTCCTTCCGGGAGAGCCACGTCCAGGGGCCCGTCGTATCCGAGCGCGTAGGCGGGCTGGTAGGGGCCGAAGGCCTCGAGCAGCACGGCGATGCGAGGCACGTGCAGGGATTCGGAAATGCGGCGCGCCACCATTTCGACGAGCGGGCGCGTCTCGATCATGGTGCGCACTCTTTCGCCCAGGTCCGCGAGCAGCAGCTCGGCGTTGTAGGCTTCGCGGAAGAACCGGCGGTCGATCCACGCGGCCAGGGGCCGCACGGCGCGCCGAAGCTGCGAGATGGCAACGATGCCCAGCGCGATCAGCGCCACCGTGCCCAGCAGCGGCATGCGGCGCGAGGCAATCACGAACGAGATCGCGGTGACGAGAGCCGCGATCAGAACGCCTTGCAGGACGGTCACTCCTCCGCGCGCCAATGCGTACTGGACGCTTTGCCGGATCACGACCCGCACATCCAGCGCCCTGTGAACCACGATGAGATAGGCCAGCGTGAGCGGGAACAGCAGGCTCACCAGCAGGCAGGGGAAGATGAGCCAGTCCGCGTAGTCTCCCAGGGCCTTGTCGCTGAACCTGGAGACCACGACCAGCACCAGCCCCGGCGCCAGCGCCAGGAATGTCCCGGCATAGAACAGGCGCAAGCGCCGCTTGGCATCCGGCGAGCGTTCCAGAAACATTTTGGCGCACAGCGTGCCGAAGAAGAGGACGACCGTCGCAGCCATCAGCAGGTTGTACGCGGGGCCGAAGCGATCGAGCAGCCCGGCCAAGGAGGATTTGGCGAAGGAGAAGTCGGCGTTGAGCCGGAGCCCGTAGATGTCGGCCAGCACGGCTCCGGCGCCGAGCGGAACGATAAGCAGCCATTTGAGCCATGGCGCGCGGCGCTCGGCCGCGAGCGGGGTTGGAAACTTGAGGCCGAGGAGCAGCAGCCAGATGAACCACGTCCCGTAGCAGAGTTGCTTGAACGCCGAAACCGTGTTGCTGACCGCGGTTCCTTCCAGGGCTTCCCCACCGATGGTGAAGATGGAGGCGAAGCCGAGCAGCAGCGCCATCAGCAGCCATGCGAGCGGATCCCGCGGGCGCACCAGCGCTACCCAGAAGCCGAGCAGGACGCTGAAGACCGGGAGCACGATGCCCAACATGGCCGTGAACAACCGGTCGAAGATTCCCGGCGTGCGCGGCACAAGGGGCACGCGCACGGTGGCGGCGGAGGTCTGTCCCTTGTGCTTGATGGTCACGGCAAGGGGCCTGCCGGGCGATGCCTGCGCCAGCGCTCGCGTGACGACGGCGCGGCCGCGGCACGGGACGCCTTCGAGCGCCAGAACCGTGTCGCCGGGTTGGATACCAGCCTTCTTGACCTCGTCTCTGGCCCATTCGACCACCGGACTGCTCGCCGAAACTCCAAACGGGTCCTGGGCGCCGAAGATACGCCCCGACACGTAGCCCAGGGCATAGTCGATCCGGTAGACGAGGCTCGCGGCGGTGATCAGGAACAGCACGGCCAGCAGCGAGTATTGGAGCGTGGGCCGCTTCCAGGCGTTCGGGGCCTTCAGCATCTACGTGCCAGCATACTCCACGCCGGCTTCGCGGCGCATGGTTGGCAGGCCGGATTACGCGGGCCATGGTGAGGGTGCTTCGCGGCCGGCGCAGAGGCGGGACGTTGCTCTCGTGGGAAGACGGAGCCTGGCCCCGTTTTCGGACGGAAGTGCGTCATATTCAGTGGTTTGCTGGCATCCGTTCGTGCCAAGCCCCACCCTCTTCGGCCTTGACCCCCGCCAACCACGTGGGGTAGAGTCAAGGTTTGGCGGCGGCCAGCCTGACCGCGCAGTACCCCTGCCGGGAGCAGAATGGTCCGGTTTAGGACATATTCCCGTTGTCTGGCTTCTCTGGCGGTGCTCCTGGGCCTGTCGGGCTGCGTCCCGGTGACCTCCAGGCAGTCCCTCCGGACTCAGTTGCTGCCGCCCAGGCCAGCCCCGCCGAGGCCCGCGACTCCGGACCCGCCGGTGATCGGGGCGCGGCTGGAGCTCGCCGACTCGCCCCACCTCTTCTTCGCTCCCCCGCAGTTGCCGGCCCGCCCGACGCGTGCGGATGCGCTTATCCGCGAAGCGGAATGGCACTACCAGGCGGGCCGCAAGCAGTATCAGGACGGCGACCAGGAAGGCGCCCGCCGCGAATTTGACCGCGCCATCGACCTGTTGCTCACCGCCCCCGAGGACCCCAGTTCCAGGGCAGTGGCCGACGCGAAGCTCGAGGAGCTGGTGGAGGCCATTCACCGGCTCGACCTGGCGGGCCTCGGCTCCGGCGACACGGCTGCCGAGCCGGTGTTCGAGAGGCCGCCGCTGGAAGATCTCCCCCAGATGACCTTCCCGGTCGATCCCAAGCTGAAGAACAAGGTGCTGGAGGAGGTGCGGGCCACGGCATCCCAGTTGCCCTTGCAGAGCACTGATGCGGTCCTTTCGTACATCAACTACTTCTCGACCCCGCGCGGCCGGAAGATGCTCATCTACGGGCTGCGCCGCGCCGGCCGCTACCGCCCGCTCATCCAGCGGATCTTCGATGAGGAGGGCGTGCCGCAGGAGCTGATCTTCCTGGCGCAGGCCGAGTCGGGATTCCTGCCGCGCGCGGTGTCACGCAAGCGGGCCGCGGGCATGTGGCAGTTCGTGCGGCTCCGGGGCAGGGAGTACGGCCTGAACCAGTCCCTTTATGCCGACGACCGTCTCGATCCGGAGAAGGCCACGCGGGCCGCCGCACGCCACCTGCGCGACCTCTACCACCGCTACGGCGACTGGTACCTCGCCATAGCGGCTTACAACTGCGGGCCGGTGGTCATCGACCGCGCCGTGGAGCGCACCGGCTACGCCGATTTCTGGGAACTCCAGCGCCGCAACGTGCTGCCCAAGGAGACCTCCAACTACGTCCCCATCATTCTGGCCATGACCATCGTGGTGAAGAACGCCAGGGAGTACGGGTTCGAGGGCATCGAGGCCGATCCGCCCCTGGAGTACGACACGCTGGAGGTCACCGCTCCCACGCATCTTCAGCTCATCGCCGACCTCACCGAGTCGCCGCTCTCGCAGATCCGCGACCTGAATCCGGCGCTGCTGAGGAGCGTCGCCCCGGAGGGAGCGTCAGTGCACGTTCCCAAAGGCTCCGGCACCGGGTTGAGCGCCGTTCTGGACAAGATTCCGCCACAGAGACGGTCGGCCTGGCGCGCCCATCGGGTCCTGGAGGGTGAGCGCCTGAGCGCGATCGCGCGGCGCTACCGCGTCACGGAGAGCTCGATCGTTGCGGCCAGCGGCGCCTTGATCGGAGATCTCCAGCCGGGTGACCTGCTAATCATCCCGGCGGCGCCGGTTCGGGAGACTGCGCTGGTGAGGCGCGCGGCGGCCCGCCACGGCGTCCGCCACCGGGGCGCGTCGAGCACCGCGCAAAGCCGCCGGGTGGCGAGTGCCGCGCGCCGTGCGGCCGCTCCCGCCGCGTCGTCCAGTGCCAGCCTCGCCGCTCGCAGCACGAGCTCGGCTGCCGTCAAACGCTAGCGCACGCGTGCCCGCGGCCTCGGCGGCGCACATCGTATACTGGCTCGACGAGCTCAAATCCATGCGCTTTCTCACCATCGCATCGGTGGCGACCCTGCTGGCGGCCGGCCTGGGCTGCTCGGTGAAGCGGTTCGCCGTGAACAAAGTCGGCGACGCCCTGGCCTCCGGCGGCTCGACGTTTGAGACCGACGAAGACCTCGAGCTGGTCGGAGCGGCGCTGCCGTTCAGCCTCAAGATGGTCGAGAGCCTGCTGGCCGAATCGCCCAAGCACCGCGGGCTGCTCATGACCGCCGCGAGCGGCTTCACGCAGTACTCCTACGCGTTTGTCGAGGAGGTCGCCGACGAGGCGCTGGCGCAGGACCTGGCGCGCAGCGACGCCTTGAAGGCCCGGGCGCGGCGCCTGTACCTGCGCGCGTACCGCTACGGCCTGCGCGGCCTGGACGCGGCGCATCCGGGCTTCAGCGCGGCGCTCGAACAGGACCCGGCCGCGGCGCTGGCACAAGTGCGGAAGCGCGACATTCCCTTGCTCTACTGGACGGCGGCGGCGCACGGGCTGGCCATCTCTCTCTCCCGGGACGATCCCGAGATGCTGGCTCAGCTCCCCACGGTCGAAGCCATGGTGAAGCGCGTCGCCGAGCTGGATGAGGGCTGGAATACCGGCGCCGTCCCCGAGTTCCTGATCAGCGTCGAGGCGGCGCGGGTGGGGGCCAAGCCCGAAGAAGTGCGCGCGCGCATGAAGAAGTACTTCGAGCGCGCCATCGCGCTGTCGGGAGGCGCTCGCGCCGCGCCGTTCGTCTCTTACGCCGAGAAGGCCTGCGTGCCGGCGCAGTCGCGGGCCGAGTTTCAGGCGCTGCTCGAGAAAGCGCTCGCCATCGACCCGGACCGGCATCCGGAGACGCGCCTGGCGAACCTCGTCGCGCAACGGCGCGCGCGCTGGCTGCTCGGCCGCATCGACGAGCTATTCCTCGATACCGAACCGGCGCAGCCCGAAACCGAAAGGCGGACACAATAACATGCCGCGTGGATTCTCAGAAGCCGGGAAAGAACTTTTGGGGCAGGGCCGCGCTCCGCTGAAAGTGAACGAGCGGGCGCGGTCAGCCCGCGGCGCCCCCGGGTTCTTCCTCAGGTTGCTGCTGCTGACGCTGCTCGTCGCCGTGCTCGCGCCCGCGTTCGCGCCCGCGCAGATCGTCATCAAGATGGGCACGCTCGCTCCGGAAGGCTCGCCCTGGCACAAGACTCTGCTGCAACTCGGCGAGCGCTGGCGCACGATCTCGGGCGGGACGGTCAAGCTCGTCATCTACGCCGGCGGAGTCCTCGGCGACGAGCCCGATTTGGTGAAGAAGATGCGCATCGGCCAGATCCAGGCCGTGGCGCTCTCGGGCGTCGGCATGTACGAAATCGAGCGCGGCGCGATGTGCCTGCAAATCCCGATGATGTTCGAGTCCTACGAGGAGCTGGATTACGTCCGCGACCGCGTCGCGCCGAAGCTCGAGAAGACCATCGAGGCGAAGGGTTTCATCGTGCTCAACTGGGGCGACGCCGGATGGGTGCATTTCTTCAGCACCCGGCCGGTGAAACGGCTGAGCGACATGCGCCAGTTGAAGCTGTTCACCTGGGCGGGAGACAACGACGAGCTGGAACTCTGGCAAGCGAACGGCTTCCGCGCCGTGCCGCTGGCGGCCACGGACATCCTCACCGGGCTGCAGACCGGTCTGATCGAGGCGGTGCCGACGACGCCGTTGTACGCGCTGCTGAACCAGTCCTTCGGGCTGGCGCCTTACATGAACAGCGTGAGGTGGGCGCCGCTGATCGGGGCGACGGTGATCACCAGAGCCGCGTGGGAGCGGATGCCCGCCGACAAGCGCGCCGCGATGCTCCAGGCGGCGCGCGAGGCCGGCTACGGCATGCGCGGCAGCATCCGCAAGATGGGCGACGACGCCGTGGTGGCCATGCAGAAACGTAAGCTCACCGTGGTCCAGGCCGATGCCGCCACCGTCGCCGACTGGCGCCGGGAGGCCGAAAACGTTTATCCGAAGATCCGCGGGCGAATGGTCCCGGCCGACATGTTCGATCAAGTCAGGGCCTTGCGTGACGAGTATCGGGCCCAGTCTCGGAAGGGGCAGTGACGGACGTTTCCGGAAATACCCTAGAGAACGGTTCTTCCCTTGGGGAGGCTGAGCCTTCGCGCCCGAGGCGCACTGGCGTGCCGCTGGCGCTCGATCGGGCGGAGTGCGGGCTCTCGATCGTCGCGTTGTCGGTGATGAGCCTGCTCCCCTTCACCGAGATGCTGGCGCGGCAGTTCGGCGTCCCCGGCGTTCCGGGCTCGACGGTATTCGTGCAGCATCTCACGCTCTGGGTCGCGTTCCTCGGCGCGGCGCTGGCGGCTCGCGACGACCGGCTGCTGGCGCTTTCGGCGAACACCTTCCTGCCCGAGCGCTGGGCGCCCCCGGTGCGGCTGTTCACTTCGGCGGTGGGCGCGGCCATCTCGCTCGCACTGGCCATCGCGAGCTGGAATTTCGTGATGGCGGAGCGCGAGGGCGCCACCATGCTGGTCCACGGCTTCCCGCGCTGGGTGGCGCAGGCCATCATGCCCGCGGGGTTCCTGGTGGTGGCTCTGCGGATCGTCTGGAAGGCGTCGCCGCGCATTCCGCTCCGCCTGGTGGCGGCAGCGGGATTGCTGGTCCCGGTGGCGCTGGGGCTGGCCGGGCAGCCGCTCAGCGGGGTTCCCGTCTGGACGGGAGTCGGCATCATCGCCGTGGCGGCGCTGCTCGGGCTTCCCATCTTTGCCACCTTAGGCGGCCTGGCGCTGCTGTTGTTCTGGAATGCGGGCGTGCCGATCGCCTCGGTGCCCGTGCAGAGCTATTCGCTGGTGGCCCACCCGGTGCTGCCGTCGTTGCCGTTGTTCACGTTCGCCGGGTACCTGCTGGTCGAGGGCGGCGCCAGCTTGCGCCTGCTGCGCGTCTACAAGGCGCTGCTGGGCTGGCTTCCCGGCGGGCTCACCATCACGACGGCGGTGCTGTGCGCCATTTTCACCTGGGCTGGCTCGGGCGTCACCATTCTGGCGCTGGGCGGAATCCTGCTGCCGATGCTCGTGCGGGCCAAATACCCCCAGGGGTTCTCCATAGGGTTGATCAACGCCTCCGGCTCGCTCGGCCTGTTGTTCCCGCCCAGCGTGCCCGTCATCCTGTACGGCATCTACTCGCGGACCTCGATCAAGGACCTCTTCATCGCCGGCTTCCTGCCCGGCGCGATGATGGTCGCGCTGGTGTGCGTCTACGGCGTGTGGCAAGGCGTGCGCCACGGCGCGATTCGCACCCGGTTCTCGTGGGCGGAAGCGCGCGCGTCCATGTGGGAAGCCAAATGGGAACTGCTGCTGCCCATCATTGTGCTGTTTGGGCTGTTCGGCGGTTTCGGCACGCTGGTCGAGGCCGGAGCCATCACCGTCGTGTACTCCCTCGTGGTCGAGGCGTTCGTCTACCGCGGCCTGTCGCTGCGGCGCGATTACAGCCGCGTCGTTGTAGAGTGCGTCACCGTGATCGGCGGCGTGCTCATGATCATCGGCGTCGCGGTCGGCTTGACGAACTACCTGGTGGACGCGCAGGTTCCGTCGCTGCTGATTGCCTGGGTGGACCAGCACATCCAATCGAAGTATGTGTTTCTGCTCGTGCTGAACCTGTTCCTGCTGGCCAAAGGCTCCTTCATGGACGTCTTCTCCGCGATCATAGTCGTGGTGCCGCTCATCACCCCGATTGCGGCCAAGTTTGGCATCGACCCGGTGCAGCTCGGAATCATCTTCCTGGCGAACGGGGAACTCGGGTATCTCACGCCGCCGGTGGGGATGAATCTGTGTTTGGCGGCGTACCGCTTCAAACAGCCGATGGCGGCGGTCTACCGGGCCACGCTGCCCTTCTACGTAATCCTGCTGTTAGGGGTGCTGCTGATCACCTACGTGCCCTGGATCACGCTGGCCCCGCTCGGATGGTTCGGCGGCCGGTGAAGCTGCGGCGCGGCTGTGGGGCGGACAGACGCCCTAGCCCGGACCTTTAACCAGCAATCTGCTGTGGCCTTTGGGGCCGACCTGACGGTCGGCCGCGGAGCTGGCGCTCCGCCCCACACAGCGCCGCGGTGGGGCGGGCGGCCACGAGCAGGGCTGTGACAAGGCCGAGTCTTCGAAACAAGGTCGTCGTCGACGCATACTTCCGGGCGAATCCGGGTTGAAGCGTGCCGTTCAGTCCCCGACAAAGCCGAAGAAGACGTCTAGACGGCGGACCGCTCCCGTCCGCTCGAAAACGGTGGAGCTGCTCTCGGCGTCGAGGTCGAGGCCCTCAAGCGTCTGGCGGGAGCCGTCCGCGCGGGTCACCTCGATTCGCGGCGGCCCCGAATGGTGCGCCACCACGGGCGTCTGGCAAGTGGTGAACGCCAGCGTGCCCGGCTCGAGCTCGATGGTGCCCTCCTGCCCGTCGAGGTCATAAAAGCGGAACGTCCGGGAGTCCGCCAGAAACTCGCCGCGGCTCAGCAGGTGAGGATGGAACCTCAGGCGTCCGTCTGCGACGGCGACGCCCATCTCTCCGAGCCGGGCGATGAGATCCTCTTTCACCTGGCCGGTCATGCCCGGCTGCTGGACTCCCGCAAAGCCGGGCGTGTGGGAGTACGGATCGATGGGCATGGCGCCATATGCCTCCGGCGGCTTGTGAACGCCGATGCCCTCGCGGATTTCGCGAAAGTGGCGCTGGAGGCGATCGATCACCGATGCGTCCTCACCCGCGCACGCGGCCCGGTCCAGCGCCTCCTGAACCGCCACCAGCAGCTTCGAAACCATGTGCCAGTATATGCAGCCCAGCCCCTCGTACTTGTAGAACGTGCCGGAGCGGCCGGTGAAGGACTGGTGATCGAACACCTCCTCGTACAGCCCGAGGATTCGCGCGCTCTCCTTCTCCGCCAGATCGCGATACTGGGTGTCCTTCAGCGCCGCCAGCGCCTGCTTGAGCGGCGTAGCGTTCCGGAAAGCCGCGTTGAAGTGAGCTACACCGTTGACGTCCTGAACCACGATGCGCCGGTCGCCGCACTCGATCATCGCGGCCAGCAGCTTCGATTCCGCGATGGCCGCCGCAGGGATGTTGTTTTTCTCGAGAAACCCGGGCAGCTTGCGGTCGGGATAGAGGATGTAGCTGTTCTGGTCAGCGCGGTAGAGGCGGCTGCTCCGAAGGGCATCCAGCAGCGCGGCCGATTCCGGGGCGGAGAGCGCGCCGGAGCTCAGCGCCGCCACCTGGCCTTCGAGCATCTCGTAGAGGCGGCGAATCACGATCTGGCCGCCGTCCACTTTCATGAGGTTATAAGTGTGATACAGGCCGTCGTCCCGCCGGTTGGCGCGAATCGAGTGGTCGATGTGCCGCAGCGCCGCCTCGCAGAATGCGCTCAGTTCCGCGACGCTGAGCGGCGACCGAGCCCCCGAAAACCCCTGGGCGTAAAGCCGGGCCCGGTAGTTGCTGCCCACGCTGCCCAGGGCATCCAGGATGGCCTTGCGGTCCCGGCCAGAAATCGGGCCGTCGAGCAGGGGCAGGTGCCGTTCCAGCGCCTCGAGCACGCGGCGGAAGGCTTCCGCGACTTCCGAAGAGAATTCGATCGTGGGCGTCGCGGCGGTGGCGAAGACGCCGCGGCAGAAAGACAGGAAGCGGCGCAGGTAGCAGAGCGTCACCATGGATACGCCGTAGCCCACCAGCGCGTTGTTGGCGTCGTTCCACTCCGGCCGCTGCGTGTTCATCCAGAGACCGGCCCCGGGAACGTAGTTGAAGAGCCTGGCCAGCAACAGCACCACCAGCTTCTCGGCCAGATTCGCGCGGCAGGGTGCGCCGTCCGCGCCGAGCAAGGACTTGCCGTCCGCTCCCATCGCGGCCGCGCGCTCGCGGATCTCGCGGTCGAGAGCGGCGTCGAATTCGATGGTGTGGTGCGGGTCCTCGATCAGCGCGGTGTACGGCTTGATGCGGTAGGGAACGTTGGCGTAGGTGAATACGCGGCGTGTCAAAAGGCTGGGGATCGCACCGGGATGATAGCGCATCGAGACCTCGAGCAGCTTCAACAGGTAGACCACCTGGTGATCGCCCCAGTAGCCGATGAAGGACCACGCGTCGTGGGGATCGAGCACCTCCCAGTCGAAGCCGTCGCGCATGATCCGGTAAGGGTTGTAGCCGTCCGCGGTCGAGGCGCCGGCGAACTTGAAGATCATGCTCTCGACGTAACCCGGGAACGAGAGCGCCAGCGCCTCCCAGTTCTGGAAAATGTCCCGCCAGTTGCCTTGGTAATTGAAAATCGGCTCCCCGTGCTCGCCCTTCACTTCGATGGCGAAGATGTTCCAGGGACGACTGGGATCGCCATGGCGGCGGCTGAAGGTCAGCGGCAGGTATTCATGCGCCAGGCGCTCAAGATCCGGGTCCCGCTCGTCGCGCGCCAGCGCCAGGAGACGGCCGTGAAGGAGCGTTTCCGGCAGCGCGTCGAGGAAGGCGGCCCGCCTCTCGGACACCGCCCGGTTGGCCTGGGCGATGAATGCCTTGAAATCGGAGCGGGAAATCCAGTAGCCGCAGCCGGGAATGCCGCCGCGCATGGTGTTGAAGAGGGCGTTCGAGAAGTGCCGGCAGGAACTGAGATCGTCGCCGGTGAGTTGGAGGCCATCGGCCCCGGCCACGATGCGAACCAGGTTGCGCGTGCCGCGCTCGATGTCCTCGTCGATCCGGGCGCGCAGGTTTTCTCCGGACTTGAGCAGACGCGCCACGGCCGCCACTGCGGCGGCATCCTGATCGACGTCCGCCACCATGTCCCACTCCTGGCGGCCGCCCGCGGGAAGCGCCAGCCGGGTGCTGACGAGGTACGCCCCGCGCCTTCCGCGGATGAGCGTCTCCTGCTCTACCGGGTCCCCTTGCCGGAAGCGGTCCATCTGCACGGAGCAAAGGAGCCGCCTGGCGGTCTCCAGGCCCTGGCACCAGACCGTGGTCGCGCGGAGCGCCTCGTTGGGCTCGGGCCGATCGGCCGGAACGGAGCTGAGCTTGAAAAGGCCCAAGCCCGTCTCGGGCTCCAGTTCATTCTCCTTGTATCCGTCCGCCAGGGTGCTGTACTCCATCTGGAACCGGCGTGTCAGGCCGTGCGGAATCAGGTTCTGGATGCCGTCTAGAAGATCGGCCTCGACGGGCTCCGTATCCAAGTTGGCCAGAGCCGAACGCCGGATGAAGCCGAAATGCTCGCTGGTCATCCACGCGCAGGAAAAGGACAGCGACAGGTCGTGGTTGACCTCCTCGAAGACGAGCTTGTTGCCGTAGACGCTCTTCGACAAGCTCCGCGTGACGCGGTACAGGCCCTCGTAGCGCTGCGAAAAGGGCTCCCACAGCGAGGTCCGCCCGCCGCGCGCGACCAGGAGGATCGTCTTGCCGCCGGTCTGGTCCTGGCTGTCGTGGATGCGGTCGTCCGTGCAATAAGGGAACAGGGCGTGGTCGGGATCGCGGCGCCCGGCGGTGAGGGCGCCGGTGCTCGAGACGAACATCCAATGATCCGAGTCGCTGACCAAGCTCATCAGGAACGGCGGCATCGCGTCGTAGCGGACGATGCGGTAGAAACGTTCGCCGCCGATCTCGATCAAGCCGCCTTCCACCTGGCGCCGGCGGCTCTTCCACGCCGCTTCCGCGACGAAAGCCGTTCGGTCGCTCACGGGCCACCCGTCGCGGCGGGAGCGGGCGGCTGATCGTAGCCCGGCGAGGTCGGCCCCACCGGCATCAGGTCCGGATAGAGCGGCTGCATGGCCAGCTTGGCTTTCCGGCCCTCCGAGAACAGACCCCAGTGTCCTTCGGTGCCGCTCCCCTTCCAGGGCTCGTCGAACGCCTCGAACCAGAAGACCGTCACGTTGTTGGCCCTCGCCCAGGCCATAAGCTCCTCGTAGTAGCGCTTCTGCTTCTTCTCGTCGCCGGCCCGCGGGGCGTGATGTTCCCCCTCGGTATAGGAGGCCCAGCCGGCCTCGCCAAGGACGATCGTCTTCCCCGGATGGGCCTTGCGCACGCTCTCGTAGTGCCGGATCGTCGATGGAATGGCCGTATCGATGTCCTCGCGGCCCCACATGGGGTACGCGTGCATGGTGATGAAATCCACGGCGCCGGCCAGTTTCGCCTCCGGCTGGCGCCAGTAGAGCACGTCGTCGGCAACCGTGACCGGGCAGCTCACCCCCTTCCTGACCTGCTGCACGTACTCGATCGTTCTCTCTTCCGTCAACTTGTGGTCGGACCAGGACACCAGGATCTCGTTGCCCACGCTCACCGCTATCACGATCTCCTTGTATGTGTTGGCCAGGCGTATTCCGGTCGCAATCTGCGTCGCGTTCTCGCCTTCGTAGCCGGGCTTGCCGTCGAGCCAGATGCCGAGCATCACCTTCAGACCGATTCGCTCCCGCCGGATGACCTCCAGGACATCCCGGGAGTGCTGGTCCGCCCCATAGAGACGGATGAGCTTCCAGTTCCTTTCCAGGATCCTAAGATCTTCCAAGACCTGTGCCTGGGTGGGGAACCGGTTCTGTTGGGGGTGCTGCCCGGCGCGGTAGCCGGAGTAGGAGATGGCATTGCCGTGCCATTTCTGCACGGTCAGATCGATAGTAGCAGCCGGCCCGGCGCTCCAGCAGCCTGCCCCGAGCGCCACGATCACAAGGGCGCAAGCCCACAGCAAGGTTGTCTTCATAACAAGAAACTCCTTCAGGCGCCTGGCTCGATCTCGCCACGGCGCGTCTTGAGATCCGCCTCGATCTTCACCATCAGAGCCTCGTCGAGCGGATAGAGCTGCATGAGGGCGGTGGCGAGGATCATTAGCGCGCAGGGAATCCAGCTCATCGACAGCACGATCCCCTGGAGCGAGCGGGCGGTTTGGGGCACGTTGGCAACGTAGCCGCAGTAAGCGAGGACGAGACCGAACATCCATGCGCCGATCGCCACGCCGATCTTGGTGCTGAATATGGCCGAGGCGAAGACCAGCCCTGTGGTACGGCGGCCGGTCCGCCATTCCGCATCGTCGGCCGTGTCGGCGAACATGGCGAAGACCAGCGGCGAGTTGAACCCGATCACGAAGCTGGAAACGATTTGCAGCCCAAACATAAGCCGGATGTCTGGCGGCCCCGGGAACCAGAAGCCCGCGATCACCAGGGCCCCGATTCCGATCGCCGTCATGAAGAGGGGCTTCTTGCCAAACCGCTTTGCCAGGTGCGACGTGATCGAGACAGCCGCCAGGAACGCCAGACCGTTCGACACCAGGAAAAGGCCCAGGAGGTCTTGGCGCTTGACGAAGTACTTGAAGTAGTAAGCCGATGCGGAGCCTTTGATGACGAACGCCGCCAGGATCAGGAGCAGCACGCCGACCAGAACCAGCCACGCCCGGCTGCGGAACAGGTCGCGCAGGTCGCGCTTGAGGTCCGAGTCCTGCTGCGGGGGCGGGGCGACACGCTCGCGGGTGCTGGCGAAACACAGCACGAGCATGATGATGGCGAGGACGCCGTATAGCACCATGGTGAGCTGCCAGCCGCGCGCATCGTCGCCGTGGCCGAAGAACTTGACGAATCTCAGGGTGAAGTACTGGACGAACACCCCGGCGGTGAAGGCGCCGATGAAGCGGATCGAAGAGATGGAGGTGCGCTCGATCGAGTTCGGCGTCATCACGCCCATGAGCGCCGTGTAGGGGATGTTCACCGCCGTGTACAAGAACATCAGGAGGCAGTACGTGACATAGGCGTAGACCAGCTTGGCGCCGCCACCGAGGTTCGGGGTCGTGAAGGTGAGCACGCCGGCCACGGCGAGCGGGAGCGCGAACCACAGGACATAGGGCCGGAAATGGCCCCAGCGTGTCTTGGTCCGGTCGGCGATGGCTCCCATGACCGGGTCCGCGACCGCGTCGGCGACGCGCGTGACGAGTAGCATCGTGCCAACGGCGGCGGCGGAGATGCCGAAAACGTCGGTGTAGAAGATGATAAGGAAGAACTCAAAGGTCTTCCAATACAGGTTCGAGGCCGCGTCCCCAAGCGAGTACCCAATCTTCTCCTTGAGGGAGACGCGGTCTGCCAACGGAGTCTCCTCTGTCGCTGCGCTCACACGATCCTCCGATTCGCACTAGTTCCCCGACCACCCGCTCGAGTCGCTTCGCCGCTCCATTGCGAGCGAGCGGGCGACGGGGTCGGGAGTAGGCGCCGTGTTTTTCATGGTAAGTGTACCATTGCCTTTTGCGAGGCCGCTTCGCGCAAGACCTCCAGCGTGGCCTGGGCCGTTTTCCGCCAGGAGGATTCGGCGGCCCGCGCCGGCCCTGCCTCTGACAGGCGCGCGCGGCAACGAGTCACCGGGCGTGCGAGGGGGTGAGGCCGCAGGTCCGTTACGACTCGGGGATGCCGGCCGAGCGCAACTTGAGTAGATGCAGTCCTATCGCACGCCGCAGCAGATTGCTGGTGGAACATCCGGGCTACGCCAGCGGGTTGGTCCAGCGCAGTCCGGGAAAGCGGGCGAAGCCGCGATCGGTGGTGTGGAGCACGCCGCCATACTCGATGGTGAGCGCGGCGAGTTGCGCGTCGGCAACCAGGGGACCGCGGGCCTGGCCATCGATCAGCATCTGGCGGAGAAGGGGCCAGTGACCATCGCCGGGCGCCAGCAGCCGGACGTTGGGTTGTTCAAACCACTGGTCGATTACTCGCGCCGCCTCTTCGAGGGTGAACCGTTCGCCAGGAAGCCTGGGATTCGTCATAATCCGCAGAAAAGCCGCGGCCGTTTGCCAGGGCAGGCCCACGGGCGTCCCGCTCGATAGTACGCGCTCGATCCAGCCGCGGGCTCCGGCGTGATGTGGCGAGGTCGTGTCGTAGGCGTAGAGAAGAAGGTTGGCGTCGAGAACGATCACTTGTGCGAAGCGCCCTCCAGCGCCTCAATCAACTCCTCGACATGGTCGTAGCTGAGCCCCGGAGGAAGGCCCATCGGGCGGGGAGTCACGACAAACGGTTTCCGGTTCTGTTGCTTGGACGCCATCAGCCCCAGGCGGAGGAAGCGGTTGACCGCCTCCTTGAAGGATGCGCCAGAGCGGCGCATCTCCTTGTTGATGAGGCTGGCGACGTCGTCATCCAGGGAGAGAGTCGTCCTCACACCTAGATGCTAACCGAGAAGGCATCATGATGTCAACGCGGCGAGAGGAGACCCTGGGGACACGTCTGTGGGCCATTATAATCAGGCAGTTGCGGCGACCAGCCCGGAGTGCCCCCGGTTTTTCTCAGGCACCCGGCCGCCGGCCGGTCCAGGTGACCGCGCGGCGCGCCTAGCGCTCGTGGCCGTCTTCGAGGTAGGTGTAGCCGTGCAGGCCCGCTTCGTAGAAACGCAGCAGGCGGCCCGACTCCTCGTAACCGATCCTGCCCTCGCGCAGCGCCGCCTCGACGTCGTTGCGGAACTGGGCCAGCAGCGTCTCGGCGTTGAACTGCACGTAGGCGAGCACCTCGCGGACCGTGTTGCCCTTGATGACGTTGTCCAGCAGGACCTCGCCGTTGCCGTTCAGGCTCACGTGCACGGCGTTGGTGTCGCCGAACAGGTTGTGCAGATCGCCCAGGATCTCCTGGTAGGCGCCGATCAGGAACGCCCCCAGGTAATACTCATCCCCGTTGAACTGGTGCAGCGGGAGGGTGCGCTTGACGTCGCGGCGGTCTATGAACTGGTCGATCTTGCCGTCCGAGTCGCAGGAGATGTCGCCCAGCACGGCGCCGCGGGTGGGCCGCTGCTCCAGCCGGTGGATGGGCATGATGGGGAAGAGCTGCTTAATCGCCCAGCTATCGGGCATGCTCTGGAAGATGGAGAAGTTGCCGAAGTAGGTGTCCGAGAGCATGGCGTCGAGGCCCTCGAACTCCTCGGGGAAATACTCCAGGTCCGCGGCCAGCTTCTTCACCCGCCGGCAGATGGCCCAATAGAGGTTCTCGGCCAGGGAGCGCTGCTCGATGGGCAGGTAGCCCAGGCTGAAGAGGTTCAGCGCCTGGTCGAGCGCCTGCTGCGCGTCATGGAAGCTCTCCAGCAAGTTCTTGGCGCTGAGCGAGCGGTAGGTCTCCTGGAGGTCGATCAGCGGCTGCTCCGCCTCGGGTGAGACCTCCGGCGGCGGGTCCTGCTCGCCCAGGCCGCTCACCCCGAGCACGTTGAAAACCAGCACGCTGTGGTAGGCCACCACGGCGCGGCCGCTCTCGGAGACGATGGTCGGGTGCGGCACGGCGGCTTCGTCGCAGACGCTCTGAACGTGGTAGACGACGTCGTTGGCGTATTCCTGGAGCGTGTAGTTCACGCTGGACTCGAAGTCGGTCTGCGAGCCGTCGTAGTCGATGCCCAAGCCGCCGCCCACATCCAGGTACTTCAGGCCGGCGCCGCCCCGGGCCAGCTCGGTGTAGATGCGCGCCGCCTCGATCACCGCCGCCTTGATGTGGCGGATGTTGGTGATCTGGCTGCCCAGGTGGAAGTGCAGCAGCTCCAGGCAGTCCGCCATGCCGACGGACTTGAGCTGCTCGAGCGCGCGTACCGCTTCGCTCACCGTCAGGCCGAACTTCGACCTGTACCCGCCCGAGGACTTCCACCTTCCCGCGCCGCGGCTGGCCAGCCTCAGCCGCAGGCCGATGCGGGGCTTGACGCCGATGCGCTGCGCGTGCCGGGCCACCAGGTCCAGCTCGGTGTACTTCTCGACGACGGTAGTTATCTGCCGGCCGATCTTGGTTGCCAGCATGACCATCTCGATGTACTCGTCGTCCTTGAAGCCGTTGCAAATGATGGGCGTCTCGTTGTCGGCGACCGCCAGCACCGCCAGCAGCTCCGGCTTGGACCCGGCTTCGAGCCCGTAGTGGTACGGCCGGCCGAAACGGAACACCTCTTCGACCACCTGGCGCTGCTGGTTCACCTTGATGGGGTATACGCAGCAATACTCGCCCTTGTAGCCCTGCTCGCTAATGGCGCTCTGGAAGGCGGCATGGATCTCGCCCAGCCGGTGGCAGAGGATCTCCGCGAAGCGAATCAGAATCGGGAGAGAGATGCCGCGCAGCACCAGCGTGTCGACCAACTCTTTGAGATCGATCGCGCGCGCCGGCTCCTTGGTGGGGTGCACGTAGGCGTGCCCGTTGGCGCCGACGGAGAAGTAGCCCTTGCCCCAGCTCGCAACGTCGTAGAGCTCGCCCGAGTCGGCCGTGGTCCAGCGCTCGGCGGGCTCGCGGACAAGCACACCTTCAGAGACCTTCAGACTCACCACTCCTCCCAAACTTCAGTTTCGCCCCAAAAGCCCGGGGGGGCAAGAGAAATTCACAAGGCATCAGCTTACAGAGACGCGCGGCCCCGCCCGCGGGTTAACATCGCTCTGGAGCGCGGGCTGAGCATCGGGCGGCGGACGCACCGGGCGCTCGCTGAAGGCTCAGGCGGCCAATCCGGGCGGGCTGGGACATCCGCGGCCCTGAACCCTGCCACGGGGGCTGGGTTGGAGCCCCCCGGGCGCCGCCGCTGCCCGCGCGCAGCCGCCGTCGCGGCCTCTGCCAGGCTATTCCCGGGCGCCAGCCTCTTTGAGCAGCTTCACTATCTCGGTCTGCCCCATGTCCGTGGCGAGGGCCAGGGCAGTCAGTCCATCGTTGGCTTTCAGGTGCACGTTGGCGCCCTTGGCCAGCAGCAGCTTCACGATCTCGGGGTTCCTCGCGACCACGGCCTCCATCAAAACGGTCGAGCCTTCCTTGTCCTTGGCGTTTACATCCGCGCCCCTGGCCAGCAGAGCTCGGACGGCATCGGTCTTACCTTGGGATATCGCCACCATTAAGGGAGTCTTGCCGCCAGCGTCTCTGGCGTTCAGGTCCGCGCCCCTGGCCGCCAACGCCTCCACGATTTCCACGTAGCCGCTTCGGGCAGCCAGGTACAGAGCGGTTTGCTCGACTTCATTCTTCGCGTTCACGCTGGCGCCTTTGGCCAGCAGCGCCTTGACAACGCCGGCGTTGCCATTGAGGACCGCAGTCACCATCAGCGGAGTGTTGCCGTGGCCGTCCCTCGTGTTCACGTCAGCGCCCTTGGCCAGCAGCGCCTGCACCTGGGCCAGGTCGCCGTTTTCCGCGGCAGCCAGCAACGCCGCATTGACATCCTGGGCACAGGCCATCCGCGCGACGCCCAGCGTGAGTAACCCAGTGATCAGCCAGTTTCTGTGGAGCATGATCTTCCCTCCGTTGCCGGAGAAGCCTGGCCCAGCCGTTCGCCGGCGGTCGCGGCTCGGTGCGCATGAGCGAGCCACGAGCCGGAGCGAGCAGTTGGCCGGCAGTCTGAATGCGGTTCGGAGACGGCGCACCAGGCCTGGGCCGAAATGCGCCGCATGACATCAAGATCCTATACCCCTGCCTGATCCGCCGCAAGCGGCGCGTGAGTTGGCCATTCCTCCGGCGGAGAGCCGTCGAGCACGTCGCGCGAAACGGTCAACGACGGCCGGAAGTGATCCGGCCGGCCGAACCCCGAGCCGGGAGCCTAGCTGATCACGGCGTCTGGTGGTGAGGCGGCCCCGAAGTCGCTGTTGAAGTCCTATACGGCAACGCCGTATAATGAGTCCAGGCACATGAGAGTCATCGCGCTCCCCGAGTTTCTCGCTTGCGCCGAGCGCTTGCTCTCAAAGGACGAACGCGCTGAATTCGCCGACTACATCGGCGCGAACCCCGAGGCCGGGAAGGTGATTCCGGGCCTGAAGGGCGTCCGCAAGGTGAGGTGGGGACGCGGCAACGTCGGGAAACGGGGCGGGGTACGCATCATCTACCTGTACGTTGTCGTCAAGAGCACGATTTACTTGCTCACGATCTACGCGAAGGCGCAACAGGAGGACCTTGCGCCCACGCAGAGGAGGGCCATCCTCCGTGAGGTCGCCACGTTGAAGGGAGAACAGCAGGCATGACTAGGAAGACAGCCGCCGCGAAGGGGCGCGGGGCCACGCGATCGGCCACTTTCGGGCGCTCTCTCGTCCGAGGGTTGAGCCAGGCCGTGGCTTACGAGCGCGGAGAACTGCAGGGCCGTGTCGAGGTGTACAACGTGCCGCCAGCCGTGGACCTGCGCAAGATCCGTGAGAAGACCGGGCTTTCTCAGACCGACTTCGCGAACCGCTACGGCTTCAATCACCGGTCCCTGCAAGACTGGGAGCAGGGCCGGCGCACGCCCGATAGCGCTGCGCGGGCGTACCTGCTTGTGATCGCCAACAACCCCAAGGCTGTGGACGCAGCGCTCTTCCGGAAAGCCTCATAGCTGACGGTCGCGGCTCGGTCGGTTAGTCAGGCGGTGCGCACCGCAGCCGAACTGCCCGCATCGACAATCGGAGTGTTCCGCTCTGCGTCTCTGCGTCTTGGCGGTGAATCAACCCGTGGGAGACGCGGCCCGCGCGGCCGCGAGCGCGCGCTCGAAGGCCGGCAGGCTGCGCTCGATCGCGTCGCGCGGAACGGTCAACGACAGCCGGAAGTGGCCCGGCCGGCTAAACCCCGAGCCGGGTACGGCCAGCACGCCCTCGCGCTGTAAGAGGCGGATGAAGGCAACGTCATCGGCGATCGGTGTCTTCGGGAAGACGTAGAAGGTGCCGGCGGGGCGCGTCAACTCGTACCCCATCCCGGCGAGCGCCCCGCAAACCAGATCGCGCTTGGCCTGATAGGCGGCGACGTCTATGGTTGCCTCGGGCGCTTCCGACATGACGAGCTGCCAAATGGCGGACGCGTTGATGAAGCCCAGGACGCGGCTGGCGAATGTCGCGGCGTCGCGCAGGGCGGCCCATTCGGCGATCCGCGGCGAGAGCGCCAGGTAGCCGATCCGCTCGCCGGCCAGCGCGGCGGCCTTGGACCAGGAATCCGCGATGGCGCAGCGCTCGATGATCGCGGCCGTCTCCGGCGCCGTCCGGCCGTCAAAGACCAGCGTTCGGTAAGGTTCGTCGCTCACCACGATTACGTCCGGGTGCCGCCCCAACATCGCGTTCAGCTCGGCCAGCGCCTCGGCCGGATACACGGCGCCGCTGGGATTGTTGGGCGAGTTGAGCAGGATCGCCCTGGTGCGCGGCGTGAGGGCCGCGGCGATGCGGCCGATGTCGAGCTGAAACTCAGCGGTCGTCTCCACCGGCACGACGCGCCCGCCGTGGTTCTCGATGTAGAAGCGGTATTCGGGGAAGAATGGCGCCAGGACGATGACCTCGTCGCCGGGGTTGAGCACCGATTTCAGCAGCACGTTGCAGGCGCCCGCCGCGCCGCAGGTCATGAGGATGTGCTCGGCCGTATACGGCAGGCCCGTGCGCTTCTCGAGCCTTCGGGCGATGGCGGCCCGCACCGCCGGGAAGCCGGCGTTCGGCATGTAGCCGTGGCTGTGCGCGCGGTTCTCCGCCACCACACGCCGCAGCGTCTCGAGGACCGGCTCCGGCGGCTCGACCTCGGGGTTGCCCAGAGTGAAGTCGAAGATCTTGTCAGCGCCGCGCTCGGCCTTCAGGTGCAAGCCCTCCTCGAACATCCTCCGGATCCAGGAGGCGCGCTCGATGTCGGCGACGATCCTGCGTGCTACGCTCATATCTCGATTTCCATACCCTACGACATGTTCCCGCCGGAGGCCTTGAGACCGGTCATGACGGCAGCTCCGTGCGCACCGCCTCGCGGCCCATCTCGAACGCGGCCAGATTGGCTGGCTGAACTTTCTGCGGCAGGTTCGAGCGAATGGCTTCGAGCCAGTGCTCCTCGGGGATGTCGAGAAGCCTGCTCAGTATGCCGAGCAGCGCCACGTTCAGCGCCTTCTTGTTCGGGAGCTTCTTCTCACCCAGCCTGCCGGGGGCGATCAGCACGCCGTCCTGGCGAAGCTGCCAGCGCGCGACCTCGATCTGGTCCGGCGCGAGCACGATGAGGAAATCGGCCTCGCCCGGCGGCACCATCGGGCTCCAGACTTGGGCGCCGAAGCGCACGTCGCTCGAGACCGACCCCCCGCGCTGGCTCATGCCGTGGACCTCGGCTTTCTTCACGTCATGGCCGGCCCGGAACGCGGCCTCGGCGGCGATGTCGGAGGCCTTCAGCACGCCCTGGCCGCCCAGTCCGGCGAAGACGAGGTTGACTACCGCGCGCTGAGGCACTTCTCGATCTCCTTGATCTTTCCCGTGGCGAGCAGGCAGGTGCGGCGCGCCACGATCACGCACACCTCGCCGCTGGCCAGACACTCGGCCACCAGGCGCTCAAAGCCCGGCGGGTCGAGCGTCGGATCGACGACGTGCACCCGCGGCACGCCCAGAGCCCGCGCCAAGCCCTCGAAGACCACTTTGCCGGTGCGCTGGTGGTCGAGCGTGCGGCCGGTGCCGGGGTGCTCCTGCAGGCCGGTCATGGCGGTGGTGCCGTTGTCGAGGATGATCAGCACGTGCCCGGTCTTGGGCGGGTTGTAGATCATCTCGACCAGGCCGGTGATGCCGCCGTGCACGAAGGTGCTGTCGCCGATGACGCTCACCACGCGCCGGGCCTGGCCTTCCGGCAGCGCGTGGCGCAGACCCAAGCCCATGCCGACGGAGGCGCCCATGGCCACCAGCGTCTCCATCGCCTCGAACGGCGGCAGCGCGCCCAGCGAGTAGCAGCCGATGTCGCCAGAGACGATGCAGCCGAGGTTGCGCAGCGCGCCGAAGACAATGCGGTGCGGGCAGCCCGGGCACAGCTCGGGCGGCTTCCCGGGCGGCGGCGCCGCCTCCGGCGACTCGTCCCGGGCCAGGATCCTCTTCACGCGCCCGACATTCAGCTCGCCGAAGCGGTACATCTCCGGCTTGCCCTCGACGGCGACGTCCGCGGCGCGGATCGCATCGAGAAGGTAGGGGTCGCCCTCCTCGATCACCACGCATCGCGCGACGCCGCGCGCGAAGCGCCGGATCGTCTCCAGCGGCAGCGGGTAGGTCATGCCCAGCTTGAGCACGGCGGCCTCGGGCGCCGCTTCGCGCGCGTGGAGGAAAGCCACGCCTGAAGAGATGATGCCCAGCGAGCGATCGCCTTCTATCTCCCGGTTGGGTCCGGAAGCCTCGTTCCACTCGGCAATCTGGGCGAGCTTGGCGCGCAGGCGGCGGTGCGCCGGCCGCGCGTTCGCCGGGATCATCACGCGCCCGGCGATGTCGCGCTCATAGGAGGGTGGCCTGGGGGCGGAGGCCAGCGCTGCGCCGGAGCGCACGATGCTCTTGGAATGGCACACCCGCGTGGTCATCCGGAGCAGCACCGGCAGCTCCCAGCGCTCGGAGATCTCGACGGCTTTCAATGCGAGCTCGTAGGCTTCCTGCGAATCCGACGGCTCGAGCATCGGCACGCCGGCCGCGACGGCGTAGTGGCGGTTGTCCTGCTCGTTCTGGCTGGAGGCCATGCCGGGGTCGTCGGCCGAGACGATCACCAGCGCGCCGGAAACGCCGGTGTAGGGCACGGTGA
This sequence comes from Bryobacteraceae bacterium, assembly GCA_050010255.1. Classification (GTDB taxonomy): domain Bacteria; phylum Acidobacteriota; class Terriglobia; order Bryobacterales; family Bryobacteraceae; genus JBEKLJ01. The sequence goes on along the minus strand of JBEKLJ010000011.1, from coordinate 4,596 downwards.
ATAGGGGATCGGCGGCGACGTTCAGCCCGACGTGCTTCATTGTCACCAGTGTGCGCGCGTGGGCGTAGGAGGCGCCGATGGCCACCTCCAGCGCCACCTTCTCGTTCGGCGCCCACTGCGCCCGGCCGCCCAGGGCGGAGAACCGCTCCAGGATTTCCGTCGAGGGGGTGCCAGGATAGCCGATGCCGAGGGCCACGCCGGCATGCCGCGCCGCCAGCGCGACTGCTTCGTTGCCGCTGAGCAACTCACGCTGGTTCTCGGCCATCAGCTTCACCTTACCGCAACCAGTTCACCGGCATGCCGCCCTGACAGGTTAACCCCAAGGGCACTCGGGAGGTGAAGGAACTGAGGCAGGCTTCCGGCTTCCCGCCCGGGCGCCGTCGCTAGCGTCATCCAAGGCCGAGCGGTTGTAGAGCCCCCTAAAGGAACGCAATGGACATCGTCTCTGGCCGCCAGCGATACCGTTTTGGTAGTAAAATGGTAGTGTCATGCCTGACATTCTCCTGAAGGCTGTTCCGAAAGACATCCACCGGCGTTTGAGGGAGCGCGCAGCGCGCAACGGCCGGAGCATGAACCGCGAGGCGATTCGGCTCATCGAGCGAGGGCTGACGCAACCGGCGCGGATTGGCGAGCTTCCGCCGCCGGTCGACGTCGGTTTCGCGATCGACGACGAATTCATCAATCGGGCCAAGCGCGAAGGCCGCGCATGATCGTCGTCGATACCAACATTGTCGTCTACGCGATCGTGGAATCTCCGCTGACCGGCCTGGCGCGGCGCGTCAGAGAACTGGACCCAGAGTGGAGGATTCCGGTCCTTTGGCGGCACGAGTTCCTCAATGTGCTGGCAAACATCCTGAGGCGCGGCACGGTGAGGCTGGCCATTGCCGAACGGCTCTGGTCGGAGGCGGTCAGGCTGGTCGGAGACGCTGAGCAGGAGCCTGATTGGATGAAGAGCCTGTCGCTCGCAGCGGCCCACGGCGTGACGGCATACGACGCCGAGTTCATCGCTCTGGCGCAGTCGCTGGGCGTCGTCTGCGTCACCCACGATCAAGCGCTTCTGCGCGCATTTCCCCGCGAGACGCGGTCCATGGAAGAGTTCTGCGCCGCCTGACCAACTCGTGGAATTCTGCTGTCCCCGAACCAGAGCGGTTCCGTTTGCCGTCAGCGCTTCAGCATCCCCACTGCCGCGTTCAGCATCACCGCCGCCATGCCGATCGGAATGAGCCGCTTCCAGCCGATGTTCATTAACTGGTCGTAGCGGAAGCGCGGCCAAGTGGCGCGGAACCAGATCATCGCGTAGATGATCGTGCTCACCTTCAGGAAGAACCAGAAGAACGGGGCGATCAGCGGGTTCAGCGGCGGAATCAAAAACAGCAGCCCCAGCCCGATCATGCCCACGCCGATCACCATCAGGAACAGCGCCCGCGGCCGGTTCTTCAACCGCCACGCCAGCGGGAAGCACCACACGCCCGTGCCGGCCAGCAGCAGCAGCGGGAAGCCGTAATTCAGCGGATACTCCAGCCAGCCGGCGCTCGGGAATGGCCGCAGCCACCCGCCCCAGAACAGGGTCACCGCCACCGAGGCAATGACCAAGATGTTGCCGTACTCGGCCAGGAAATAGAGCGCCCAACGGAACCCGCTGAACTCGGTCATGAACCCGGCCACCAGCTCCGATTCGGCCTCCGGCAGGTCAAAGGGCGCGCGGTTGGTCTCGGCGATGGCCGCGATCAGGTAGATGACGAACGGCAAAATCATCAGGCCGTAGTTGTCGAAGACCAGCCAGAGGCCGCGGCCGGCCTGGGCTTTCACGATGCCCACCATGCTGAGCGTCCCGGCCGCCATCACGCCGGAGAGCAGGGCGAATGACAGCGCCACCTCGTAGCTGATCAACTGCGCGCCGCTGCGCAGCGAGCCCAGCAGCGCGTAGTGGCTGTTCGACGACCAGCCGCCCAGCACGACGCCCAGCACGCCCACTGCCGACATGGCGCTGATTACCAGCAGCCCCACGTTGACGTCCGCCACCCGGATCAGCGGCGTGAAGGGAATCACCGAGAAGGCGGTCAGCGCGGTGAAGGTCGAGATGCAGGGCGCCATCCAGAAGATGAACCGGTCGGACTGCGCCGGGATCACGTCCTCCTTGATGAGCAGCTTCACGGCGTCGGCCAGCGGCTGGAGAATGCCGTGCGGCCCCACGCGCATGGGGCCCAGGCGCACCTGGAAGTCGGCCAGCAGCTTGCGCTCGGCCAGCACGATGTAGCCCGCCAGCAGCGGAAACACCCCCACAATCACCACGGTGATCAGGAGCGAGGTGAAGATCGGGTTGTGTAGCAAGCTTTCCATACGATCACCGCACCAGCGACGCCGAGGCCTGCGCCAGACGCAGGAAGGGCTCCGGATAGACGCCGACGAGGACCGTCATCACCCCGGTGATCCCCAGCGCCACCCGCAAACCGAAGCTCGATGCGGCCGGCACCGCGTCCACCGCCTCGCTGACGAACATGCTCCGCACCACGCGGAAGTAATAGTAGATCGCCACGGCCACGTACAGCACCGCAACCACCGCCAGCACATAGTGCCCGGTCTCGATCAAGGAAAGGAAGATGTAGTACTTGCCGAGGAAGCCCGCCGTCGGCGGTATCCCGGCCAGCGACATCAGAAAGATCAGCATCAGCACGGCGTGCCACGGGCTCTTGCGCATGAGGCCGGATAGGTCCTCAATGTCGTCGCCGATGATGTCCCCGCGCCGCAGCGATACCAGCACCAGGAACGCGCCCAGGTTCATGAAGGTGTAGACCAGGATGTACACGCCGATGCCGTTTATGCCGGTCTGATTGCCGGCGACCAGGCCGAGCAGCATGTAGCCGGCGTGCGAAATCGAGCTGTAAGCGAGCAGGCGCTTGATGTTGGTCTGGCTGAGCGCGGCCAGGTTGCCGACGGTCATCGTCGCCACGGCGATTCCGGCCAGCAGCGGCGCCCAGACCTCGCGCGCGGTCAGGAGCGGGCCGAGGAAGATGCGCAGCAGAAACGCGAAGGAGGCCGCCTTCGAGGCTACGGAAAGGTACGCCGTCACCGTCGTGGGCGCGCCTTCGTAAGCGTCCGGCGCCCACATGTGGAAGGGCACGGCGGAAATCTTGAACAGCAGCCCCACCGTCGTGGCGCCAAGCGCCAGGGACACCATGGGGTCCCAGGGGCTGCGCACGGAAATGGCGGCGGCCACGTCGCGGAGCTTGGTCGAGCCCGCGATGCCGTACATCACCGAGAAGCCGTAGACCAGGAAGGCGCTCGAGAACGCGCCCAGCAGCAGGTATTTCATCGCCGCTTCGTTCGAGCGCTTGTCCGAGCGCAGGAACCCGACCAGGATGTAGAAGCACAGCGCCATCAGCTCCAGGCCCACGAACAGCGTCACCAGGTCCGTGCCCGCCGCCAGAAAGAACATGCCGCAGTTGGCCAGCAGCATCAGCCCGTAATACTCGCCAAGGTGCGCATTCTCGGTTTCGAGATACTTGTAGGAGGCCAGAGCGACGATCAACGACGCCGCCAGGAAGATCCAATTGAAGAACAGCGCCATGCCGTCGATGGTGAGCGCGCCACCGAAGGCGGTGATCTCCGTCAGGCCCTGGGAAGCGAGGTAGCTCTGCTGGTGGAGCAGCCCCAGGCCGGCGAACCCCAGGCCCAGTACGACGAAAACGATCAGCCACTTCCGCTGCTTCGGGCTGGGGAACACCAGGAAGTCGAACAGGAAGATCGCGCAGCCGAACAGCGCCAGCATCAGCGCCGGGACGAGAACGAAGTGGTCCTGGGCGGTGTAGTAGTTCATCGGGCCACCTCCGGCACCCTGGCGGGGACAGAGGAGGAGACTGCCCCAAGCGGCGCCGTTTGCCCAGCGGGGACAGACGAGACTGTCCCAAGCGGCGCTGTTTGCCGCGCGTGGACAGTTCCGTCTGTCCCCGGTTTTCCTCGGTAATACCCTGGCCTGACCCGCTCGACAATCTGCGCCACCGGCTTCTCGAGCACGTCAAAGTACGGCTTCGGATAGACGCCGATCCACACCGTCCAGGCAATCAGCGGCAGGAACGTCGCCAGCTCGCGCAGGCTCAGGTCCGGAAGGCCAAGGTTCTTCGGGTTCGTCACCTGGCCGAGCATCGTCCGCTGGTACATCCACAGCAGGTAGGCCGCGCCCAGGATCACGCCCGTGACCGCAAAGGCCGCCCACACCCAGTTGGCCTCAAACGCGCCCTGCAGGATCGTGAACTCGCCGATGAACCCGCTCAACAGCGGCAGGCCCGCCGAGCTCAGCATCGCCACGGCGAACACCGTGGCGTAGACCGGCATCACGTGGGCCAAGCCGCCGTATTCCTTCAGCTCCCGCGTGTGCCGCCGCTCGTAGGCGATGCCCACCACCAAGAAGAGCATGCCGGTCGAGATGCCGTGGCTGATCTGCTGGATCACGCTGCCGGCCAGGCCGTTGGGGTTCAGGGCGAAGATGCCCAGCGTGCAGAAGCCCAGGTGGCTCACCGAGGAGTAGGCCACCAGTTTCTTCCAGTCCTGCTGCATCAGGCTCACCAGCGCGCCGTAGATGATGCCGATGATCGACAG
>JBEKLJ010000010.1:0-30311 GCA_050010255.1 Bryobacteraceae bacterium | reverse complement strand
CCCTGCTGGCCGCGAACATCTACCTGTTCGTCCGGGTGGAACAACAGCGGAGCGAACTGGCCAAGCTTCGCGAATCGCTCAAGGCCGATGTTGCCAGTGTTCGCGAGGCGTCCTCGGCATCCACTGCAAGCAGCCACCAGCGTATTGAGAGCATACGCGAAGATTTGGAAGCGGCGCGCCGGCAGGCCGCGATGGCAGTCGGCGAAGCCAAGACGGAGGCTGTGAGGCGGGCGGAGCAGCTCAATGCGGCGCTGGCCGAGGAGCAGAAGAAGCAGCAGGCCAGGATGGCCAGCCAGATCTCCGAGGTCCGGCAGGCCACCAACGAAGCCAGCACCCGGGTCGGCCAGGTCTCGAGCGACGTGACCGCGGTCAGGAGCGACGTGGCGGCCACCAGGGCGGAGCTGGATCGAACCATCGCCGAGCTTAAGCGCGCCAGCGGCGACATGGGCGTGATGAGCGGGCTGATCGCCAACAACTCGACCGAGCTGGCGGCGCTGCGGTCCCTCGGCGAGCGGAACTACATCGATATGGACCTCCGCAGGACCAAGGCGCCACAACGATTCGGTGACATTGCGATCCTGCTCCGACGGGCCGATCCCAAGAAGAACAGGTACACCATCGAGGTCATCGCCGACGACCGGCGGATCGAGAAAAAGGACAAGACCCTGAACGAGCCCGTGCAGTTCTACGTGGCCCGCGCCCGGCAGCCTTACGAGATTGTGATCAACCAGATCGCCAACGACCGGATCGTGGGCTACCTCTCGACCCCGAAGGTGCAGCAGGCCCGCTAGCAGTGCTGAACCCGGTGGCTGGCTCCGCGGTCCCCAGGCGCCCTCGGGGGTGACCTCTGCGGCGTGAGCCGCGCCGCCGCGCGGCTATTCGAGCGGCAGCGCCGAGACCAGCAGCTTGACCCCCGGCCGCGCGACCTCAACCTGGACCTTCTCGCCCAGCGAGAGGTTCCCGGCCACGGTCAGGGTGTAAGAAGAGCGCAGCACCTCGAAGATGCGCGGCCCGGGCGGCCCCGTGAGCGTCTTGCGCATATCGCGCAGGCTGAAAGATGCCCCGCCCGTCTGGCGCGCCAGGTTCTGAAAGAGCGCCCGCTCCGCTCCCGCCAGGTAGACCGGGTAGATCGAGACGGCGTTCCGGCGCGCCAGTTTGAGGACCTCCGCCTCGTTGACGCGGCTCGGACCCTCCAACCCCGTGGTAAGAATGAGGAGCACGCGGCGGAAGCTCGAGTCCCGGAAGCCGCCGTCGAGGGCGGCGTAGAGCGCATCCAGCAGCCGGGGCATGTTCCCGTACTTGACGCCTCCCAGGGCGCGCCTGAGCAGCTCGTGGCTGGCGGTGAAATCCTGGATCAGATCGGCCGAGGAGTGAAAGGCGACAATCGCCATCTGCTCTTTCGGATCGAGCTGGTCGATGAGGCTTTCGGCGACGGGGCGGACCATCTCCCCTACCAGGCTCGTGTCGAGCAGCAGCATCACGTCCATCAGCCCGTGCGATGGCTCGACCGCCTCGACTCTGCGCGGCATGCGGTCGTCGTAGACCGTGAAGTCAGCGACCCCGAGGCCGGTGAGCGCCTTACCGGACTTCTGCTCGATGACCGTCACCAGCAGCTTGGTCGAAGCCCACGCGGGCCAGATGAGCAGCGACAAGAGCACCAGCCGGCGTAACATGGCATTCTACTCCGGGGAAGCGGCCGGCCCGGCCACGCGGACCCGGACGCCGCTGTCCAGCCGGGTGACCTGGCTGGTGGCCACCTGCTCGCCGCTGTCCAGGCCCTCGAGGACCTCGACATCCTGGCCGAAGCGGTCGCCGAGCTTGAGCTCGCGCGCCTGGAGCGCCTGACGGCTCCCCCAGGAGGGGAGGCTCGCCACGGCGGCGGCGAGCATGACCCAACCGACAAAGCGCATTTGGAACCCTTCAGTGTACAGCGGTGATCCACACCGCCGCCCGGCCGCGCGGTTAGCGCCGCGACTGCCGCCCCGCGGCGCCATTTACGCCTGAGTGCGTTCCACCAGCCGCTCTACCACCATCGAGTAGATGGCCGGTTTGCCGTGGCGGTCGCTGTGGAAGTAGATACGCTGGCTGTCGGGGGAGAACACGGGGGCGGCACGGGCGGGGTCGCTGGCCCGGTGCTCACAGACCGTGAGTTCGCGGCGGGTGACGCGGAGCAGCAGCAGGATGTACGGCGAGGCGCGGTTCGCGCTGGCGCCGATGAACACCGACGCATCACTGTTCGGCGAGAACGCGGCAAACTGGCTGGTTGCGGCGACCAGCGTGTCGGCGCCCGAATCGGGCGTACACTCGCGGATCGCGTTCAGCGCGCCCGGCTGTGCGGGCCGGCTCAGGTAGATCACGCGGTCACCGTCGCCGCTCCAGTACGCCTGGCCGAGCGAGCCCGGGGCGAGCGCCAAGGAGTGCTGGCCGCGGCCCGGGCTGGCCAGCCAAAGCGTGTTGGGCCCCTGGCGGTAGAGGACATCGTCGTGGCGCGGCCGCGCGGCCGGGTCGTCGAGCGGCGTGTCGGTTTCGAGAATCGTGGCCGGCTCCTGCGCCTCCCGCAGCGCAATCCGGCGCAAGCGCCAGGTCCGGCCATCGGTTTCCATGAGGAAAGCCCACGCGCCCTCCGGCGTAACGCTGAACCCCGGCCCGCGCCGCCAGCCCTCCGGCACGCGGTAGTGCTCCCGCTCGCGCTCGCCCGCCAGCCACGTCTGGCGCAGCGAAGCGCCGTCGAAGAAGAACACGCTGCCATCGTCAGGCGCCAGGGTGAAGGAAACCGGATCCAGGTCCGCCGCGACGGCCGCCTGCTGCGATTCGCCCGTGAAGCCGGACATCCGGAAGAGCTGCGGCGAGCCGGTGCGGTCGCTGGCATAGATCAAAAAGGCGCGCCGGCGCGAAACGCCGCGCAGCGGCGGCCCCGGCAGCCGGCTGGTGTGCTCGGGCGAGGTCAGCCGCAGAACCGGGAACTCGGTGGCAGGGTCGGAGTACAGGAAGCTTTCGGAGGGGAAGACGCGGTCGCGCACCGGCGCCCCCCGCGCCGCGGCGGCCAGGATGCCCACCAGCATGCTCCGCCGAGTTACTGCGTCCGCACCCGCCATACGTGACGATCCTAACATCGGAGCGCGGAGATCGCGGCTCCCGGGGCCGACGTCGCCGGCTGAGGCCCAGGGCGTGAAGGCGCTCGGGGAGGCTGGTGCGCTCCATACCGAGCGCGCGGGCGGCTGAGGAGACGTTCCAGCCGCCCGAGTCCGGCGCCGCCGGCGCGCCCGGCCCAAACAAAACCATTGATTTAGCCGTAGCCATAAGGGTATGCTTTCACCTGGAGGAGAAATGAAACAGGTGTGGGTCATCCTGTTTTTTTGCTTGTGCTCGATTGCCCTCCCGCAGCAGGTGAGGCCCTACCCCGGCGCCAAGATTGACGAGGCGGCTACGACCGAAGCCCGGTCGGCGGCGGCCAGTCAGCCCGGCGTCGAGGTGACGGTCTATATCACCCGGGATTCTTTCGACAAAGTGTACGCCTACTACAAGAGAAACGCGAAAGAATACAAGGTAATCGGCGCACGAGCGCGCAAGTTGCCTACCGGGCAAGAGCTCCGAGACGCCTTCTTCATTCTGGATGAGGTGTCGGATTTGTTCAGCTCCAAGAGGTGGGTGAAGATCCAGCGGCCCTATATCGGGCAGTACGGATTGGCGCGGGGCGTGACGAACCCAAGCGAGATTCGGGACGTCACGGCGATCGTCCTCACCAAGCAGAAGTGAGCCCGGCTCCGGGCACGCGAGCCGGCTGCGGGGGAGTCCGGAAGCGGAGCCGTGCCATCTGTCAGCGGCGGATGCGCTCCCAGAACTCGTTGGCCGTTTCGAACTCACGGCGGGTGTCTTCCGAGGCGAGGCCGGCGCGCACGGATTCCAGTTCCGCGATGCAGGCCTCCAGTGCCGAGTCGATCGCGCCGGCGTTGGTGGAGAGGATGTCGCCCCAAAGCTCGTAGGAGCTGCCGGCCAGGCGCGTCATATCGGCCAGGCCGGGGCCGGCGGCGCGGAGGTGCTCCGGCCGGCCCAGGCGCCGGGCGAGCATGGCGGCCAGCGCCGTGGAGAGCAGTTGGGGCAAGTGGGATGTGAGGGCCACCACGCGGTCGTGCTCCTCGGGGCTGAGCACCAGCGGGGTGGCGCCGATCTTCCGGATAAAGGAAAGGAACTCACGCGCCGCCGGCGTCTCCAGTTCGGCGGCCGAGCCGGGCGTCAGGACGTAGGCCCGGCCGGCAAACAGGTCCGCATCGGCCTCCGCGGCGCCGCGCCTTTCCTTGCCGGCCATGGGGTGCCCGCCCAGAAACTGGCCGCGGCCGAGAGACCGGCGGGCTACCTCGACGATCCGCGACTTGGTGCTGCCGGCGTCGGTGACGAGGGCGCCCTCGCGCACCCGGGGCGCGATCCGCGGAAGCGTCTCCAGGATCCGGCCGATGGTCTGGGACAGGTACACCAGGTCGGCCCCGGCCACGGCCTGTCCCAGGGGCGCGGCCTCGTCAATGGCGCCGCTGGCCAGCGCCTCGGCAACGGCCGCCCTCGAACTGACGCCGAGGATGCGGCCGCGGAAACCAGCCTTCTTCAGCGCCAGCCCGAAGGAAGCACCGATGAGGCCAGTCCCGATGATGGCAACGGTTTCCATCAGATTGTCCGGTTGACGGCCGCAGCGATGATCCGCAACTGGGACATCAGCTCGGAGAACTGCTCCTCGCGGAGCGACTGCGCGCCGTCGCTCAGGGCGCGGTCCGGATCGTTGTGGACTTCGATGAGCAGCCCATCGGCCCCGGCGGCGACGGCGGCCCGCGCCATCGGAATGACCTTGTCGCGGCGGCCGGTGCCGTGCGAGGGGTCGGCGATGATGGGCAGGTGCGAGAGCTTCTTCACCACCGGGATGGCGCACAGGTCGAGCGTGTTGCGGGTGTAGTCCTCAAAGGTGCGAATGCCCCGCTCGCAGAGGATGACGCCGAAGTTCCCACCCGTGAGGATGTACTCGGCCGACAGCAGCAGCTCCTCGATGGTGGCGGAGATGCCGCGCTTGAGCAGCACCGGCTTGGGCTGCTTGCCGAGCTCGCGAAGCAGGTTGAAGTTCTGCATGTTGCGGGCGCCCACCTGGAGAATGTCCGCATAGGCGGCCAGCATCGGGATCTGGGTGAGGTCCATCACCTCGCTGACCACCAGCAGACCGTGCTTGTCGGCGGCCTGGCGGAGATACTTCAAGCCCTCCTCGCCCAAACCTTGAAAGCTGTACGGGGAAGTGCGCGGCTTGAAAGCCCCGCCGCGGATGACCCTGGCGCCGGCCCGGGCGACAATCTCGGCGATCGCGTGGATCTGCTCGGAGCTTTCCACGCTGCACGGACCGGCCATGACCACGACGCGATCCGCGCCGATCTCGACGTCGCCCACCTTGACCACCGTGCCCGCGGGCCGGAAGTGGCGGCTGGCAAGCTTGTAGGGCGACATGATGCGGTGGGCTTCCTTGACGCCGTCCAGGACCTCGAAGTCGGCAGGTTCGAAATGGTCCATGGGGCCAACGCCGCCCAGAACCGTGTGCACCGCGCCGGTGGAGCGGTGCACGGTGAAGCCGAGCGAGACCAGGCGGTCAATCACGGCCTGAATCTGCGCCTCGGTGGCGCCTTCTTGCATGACGACAAACATCAAGCACTCCTTGGCTTGCGGCTGGTGGCTTGTGGAGAGCCGTTCGGGATCCACAGGCCACAGGCCACGTGCTACAAGCCTTCCTCCTTGTTCTCACCGCTGTCCGGCTCCCCGTCACGCTCCAGCATCCGCAGGCGCTGGATGGCGCGCATCTCGTCGATGATCCGCTCAAAGACGCGCTTGACCCCGTCCGGGGTCAATGGGCCGGGATTGTGGCCGGTGACGTTTTCAAAAACCTGTTCTTCGCGCTTGGGCTCGTAGATCGGCAGATCGAGGTGCTGCTTCAGGCGTCCGATCTCTTCCACGATCCGGGTCCGCTGGCTGAGCAGATCGATGATCCGGCGGTCGAGTTCATCGATGCGGTCGCGGCACTCGGCCAGCGCTCGGAACCCGTCGTCACGTTTCATGGCTCGACTCCGTCAAATCCTTTCTTGAGGTTGCGGGCAAGGATCTCAAGTTGGCTCTCCAGCTCTCGGTCCCCGCCGTACTGCTCGATGAGCCGCACGAAGGCGCTGCCGACCACGGCGCCGTCGGCCAACCGGCCGACGGCCCCGACGTGCTCGGGTCTGGAGATGCCGAAGCCGACGGCGATGGGCAGATCCGTCACGGCGCGCAGCGCGGCCACCAGCGGGGCGACGGAACCCGACAGCGAATCGCGCTCGCCGGTGACGCCCGTGCGGGAGACCAGGTAGACGAAGCCCGAAGAGCTCCGGGCGATGAGGCCAAGACGCTCGGGCGTGCTAGTGGGCGCCGCCAGAAACACGGTATCCAACCCGTGGGCGCGTGCGATGGCAACGTGCGGCGCGGCCTCTTCGACGCTGAGGTCGGTCAGCAGAAGGCCGTCGATCCCGGCCCGAACCGCGTCCGCCGCCAGGGCTTCCAAGCCGTACTTGAGGACCGGGTTCAGATAGGTGAACAGCAGCAGGGGCACATCCGACCCGTGGCGGATCTCGGCGGCGGCGGCCAGCACGCCGGCCAGCGAGGCGCCCGCGCGGAGGGCGCGCTCCGAGGCGCGCTGGATCACCGGGCCGTCGGCGATGGGGTCGGAGAACGGGACACCGAGCTCGACCAGGTCCACCCCGCCCCGCACCAGCGCGGAAACCAGGGCGGGCGTGCGCTCCATGCCCGGATCGCCGGCCGTGAGGTAGCCGATCAGCGCCTTGCGGCGGCCTGCGCAAAGCCGCTCAAACAGCGCCGCGATCCGGGTCCAGCTCGGGGAAGTTTTCGCGGTAGATGTCAATGTCCTTATCTCCACGCCCTGAGAGGTTTACAAGAAATACCTCGCCTTTTGCTTTAGGCGCGCGGCGCATCGCTTCCGCCACCGCATGCGACGATTCTAACGCGGGAATGATGCCCTCGGTGCGAGAAAGGCGGAGGGAGGCCTCCAGGGCCTCCGCATCCGAGCAGGCGACGTATTCCGCGCGCCCCTGATCGTGCAGCCAGGCGTGTTCGGGCCCCACCAGGGCGTAGTCCAGGCCGGCCGAGACGGAATGGGTCAAAGCCACCTGGCCGTCCGCGTCCTGAAGCAGGTAGCTGTAGGCGCCGTGCAGGACCCCGGGCGAGCCGCCCGAAAAACGGGCAGCGTGCTGCCCCAGCGCCGTCCCCCGGCCGCCGGCTTCGACGCCGATGAGGCGCACCGAGTCATCGGGAATGAACCGGTGGAAGATGCCGATGGCGTTCGAGCCGCCGCCGACACAGGCGAATATGGCATCCGGCAGGCGGCCCTCGGCTTGGAGGATCTGCGCCCGGGCCTCCTCGCCGATCACCGCCTGGAAGTCCCGGACCATCATGGGGTAAGGGTGCGTGCCCAGCGCCGAGCCGAGCAGGTAATAGGTGCTGGCGACGCTCGTGACCCAGTCGCGCAGGGCCTCGCTGATGGCATCCTTGAGGGTCTGGCTGCCGCCCGTGACCCCAACCACCTCGGCGCCGAGCAGCCGCATCCGGAAGACGTTGAGCCGCTGGCGCCGCATGTCCTCGACGCCCATGTAAACCGTGCAGTCCAGGCCGAACAGGGCGCAGACCGTGGCGGTGGCCACGCCGTGCTGGCCGGCGCCGGTCTCAGCGATGATGCGGCGCTTCCCCATGCGCCGCGCCAGCAGCGCCTGGCCGAGGCAGTTGTTGATCTTGTGCGCGCCGGTGTGGAGCAGGTCCTCGCGCTTGAGGTAGATGCGCGCCCCGCCAAGCTGCTCGGAGAGCCGGCGCGCCAGGTAGAGCGGCGTAGGCCGGCCGGCGTAGTTGCGGAGCAGATCCTCAAGCTCCTCTTGAAAGGCCGGATCCTGGCGGGCAGCGTGATAGGCGCGCTCGAGCTCATCGAGCGGCGCCATGAGCGTCTCCGGCACGAAGCGCCCGCCGTAGGGTCCGAAGTGGCCGGCGGAATCCGGCAGCGGGGCGCTCATGAGAGGGCCGCCTCGATGAATCGCCGCATTCGGGCGTGGTCCTTACGGCCGGGCGCGGATTCCAGGCGCGAGCAGGCATCCACGCCCCAGGGGCGAGCGGCCTCGATAGCCCGGCGCACGTTGGTTTCGTCCAGCCCCCCGGCCAGGATGACGCGTTGGGGCGCGCGGCGGGCGATCGACCAGTCGAACGACCGCCCCGTTCCACCGTGGAGCGTCTCCGACGGCGTGTCCAGCAAGAGAGCCTCGGCCGGGATCGAGCCCAGGCCGGCGAAGTCGAGCTCCTCGGTGGCGCGGATGGCGCGCCAGATGCGCAGGCCGCGGGGGAACTCGGGCGAGGCGCCGTGGAGCTGCACGACGTCCAGGGCCAGCGCCCCGGCCAGAGCCGCCAGCATCGCCGCCGGCGCATTCACGAACACGCCCACCTTCAAGACGCCGACGGGCAGAGCGTCGATCACCGCCCGCGCCGCCTCCGGCGCCAGGTAGCGTGGGCTGTCCGGGTAGAAGTTGAAACCCAGGGCGGAGGCTCCGGCCTCGGCGGCGGCGAGGGCGTCATCCAGGTTTGTGATGCCGCAGATCTTCACCATCATCGCTGCTAGGCCACGGCGGGGTGCGAGAGCGATGGGTGAGCGAGCGGCGGGGCAGGCGGCAGCGGCTGAAGCATAGCGGCGAGGGCACGCTGCGGGTCTTTCGAGCGAACCAGGTGCTCGCCGATGAGGAACGACCTGTAGCCGGCGTCCTGTAGGCGGCGAATGTCGTCGGCCGAGCGGATGCCGCTCTCGCTTACGCGGATGACGCCGGCCGGAATCAGCGGCGCCAGGCGCAGCGAGGTCTCCAGGGTGACTTCGAAGGTGCGCAGGTTGCGGTTGTTGACCCCGATGATCTGGGCGCCGGAATCGAGGGCGGAAGCCAGCTCTTCCTCGTCGTGGACCTCCACCAGGGCCTCCAGGCCGAAGCGCGCGGCGTACTCGCGAAGCTGCCGCAGGCGCTTGGAGGGCAGGATGGTGGCGATCAGCAGCACGGCGTCGGCGCAGCAGGCGGCGGATTCGGCGACGTGGTACTCGTCGAAGGTGAAGTCCTTGCGGAGCACCGGCAGGCGAACGGCGCCGCGGGCGATGCCGAGGTCGTCGAGGCTGCCCTGGAAAAACTTCTCGTCGGTGAGGACTGAAAGCGCGACGGCGCCGCCGGCCTCGTAAGCGCGGGCCACGGCGGCTGGATCGCAGTCGTCGTCGATCACGCCCTTGGTGGGGGAGGCCCGCTTGATCTCGGCGATGATGGCGGGGGTGCGCTCCAGAAGGGCGGCGCGGAAGTCGCGGCGCTTGGCGCGGTTCTCCCCGGCCAGCGATTCCAGCTCATCGCGCGACACCATCGCAGCGGCCAGCTCGGCCTTCTTGTAGTCGACGATGCGAGCCAGGATGTCTGGAATATTGCCGCTCATGGGAGAACAACCATGGTAGCAGGCTGCGTAGCGGCGTGGACGGGCCCGGGCGTGCAACTCCCTGAGGCGGGCCCGCGTGCGACTGGGCGGAAACGCGCCGCGCGGCGCGCCCGTAGAATGAGTGTATGCGTCTGATTTGGGCCGTGGTGACGGTTTGTGTGCTGAGCGCGGGCGCGCAGACGCACGCGCAGAGGAAGCCGGCGGCGCCCAAGCCGAAGCCCACGGCCGCGGCCGAGACCGCCTGGCCGATCGAGAGCATCGCGATCGAGGGCCTTCACAATTACACCCGCGAGCAGGTGCTGGGGGTCGTCGGGCTCAAGCCCGGGCAAAAGGCGGCGGCGAAGGATTTCGAAGCCGCGCGCCAGCGGCTGCTGGCGACGGGCGTCTTCGAGTCCGCCGGCATGCGCTACGGTCCCGGGGCGGGCGGCCAGGGCTACGCCGTGACCTTCGAGGTAGCCGAGGCCGGTCCGACTTTCCCGGTCCGCTTCGAGGACCTGGGCGCGCCCCCCGAGAAGCTGCGCGAGGCGCTCAAGCAGGCCGACCCGTTCTTCGGCCCCCAGATCCCGGCAACCGAGACGCTGCTGGCCCGCTGGGCGAGGACGCTCGAAGCGGCGCTGGGCGGCGGCCAGAAGGTCGCCGGCCGCCTCGAGCCGGACGAGAACCAGCAGCTCAGCGTCGTGTTCCGGCCCGCCGCGGCGCCGCTGGCGGTGGCGCGGGTGCGGTTCACGGGCAACCAGGTCGTTCCCTCCTCCGCGCTCGAGAACGCAATCAACGCGGTGGCCGTCGGCGTGCCCTACCGCGAGCCGCGCTTCCGGCTGCTGCTCGAGAGCCAGATTCGGCCGTTTTATGAGGCGCGCGGCCGCGTGCGCGTCGCCTTCCCGCAGATCCGGACCGAGCCGGAGAAGGACGTCAAGGGCGTGGCTGTCACCGTCACCGTCGAGGAGGGCGCCAGCTACTCCCTGGGCGCCGTCGATGTGGCGGGCGCCGGCTTGACGCCCGAGGAGCTGAAGAAGATCACAGAGTTCAAGAGCGGCGAGGTGTTCAACCGCGAAACGCTCCAGGCGGGCGTGGTGAAGCTCGAGAAGCGGCTGCGGCGGAACGGCTACATGCGCGTGGCCTCGGAGGTCGAGCGGCGAATCAACGACCAGACCAAGACCGTGGACGTCACCCTGCGCTTCCAGCCCGGCCCGAGGTACGTCTTCGGCCAGCTCGCCATAGAGGGCCTCGACATCCTCTCGGAGCCCGTGGTGCGCCAGATGTGGGGCTTGAAGCCCGGCGACTCGTTCGACGGCGATTACCCGGACCACTTCCTCGACCGCGTGCGCGAGGAGGAGATCTTCGACAATCTGGGCCAGACGCGCGCCGCCGTGAACCTCAACGACAGCAATCACACCGCCGACGTCACGCTCGTGTTCCACGGCGAGTCTCCCAAGCCGAAGAAGCCGGTGGAGAGTAACCGCTAACTGACCACCGTCAGCGAACGGAGAAAACGGGCCGGCATGGTATGGTGAGTAGAACGTGTCGTCATCACCGCTGAATGTGCGCCTGGAGCAGTACGAGGGGCCGCTGGACCTGCTCCTCGATCTGATCCGGAAGCAGCAGATCGACATCTACGATATCCCGATCGCCAGTATCACGGCGCAGTATCTGGAGTACGTGGAACGTGCCGCGGCGCTGGACATGGAGCTGAGCTCCGAGTTCATCTTCATGGCCGCGACGCTCATCCACATCAAGTCGCGGATGCTGCTGCCGCGCGACCCGGAGCTGGAGAAGATCGAGCCGGAGGGGGACCCGCGCAAGGAGCTGGTGGAGCGGCTGCTGGAGCACGAGCGCTTCAAGAACGCCGCCGAGATGCTCCAGCAAAAACGGCTGATCGAGGAGAACGTCTGGTCGAACCCGCAGATCCAGCAGTTCCTCTCCGGCGAGGAGGAGCCGGAACTGGCAGTGACGCTTTTCGATCTGGTGAAGACCTTCGAGCAGGTGCTCGAGCGGGCCAAGAGCCGGCCGGTGTTCCAGGTGAATCACGAGGACGTCGGCGTGCCGGACATGGTCCTGTACCTGAGGTCGCTCATCCTGAGCAAGCCGCGTGGCGAGAAGATCCCGGCCGCCGAGCTGTTCGAGGCCCAGCGCAGCCGGCGCGCGATGATCTGCCTGTTTCTGGCCATCCTGGAGATGGTGAAGATGCAGGCGCTGGTGCTGGTGCAGAAGGACGCTTTCGGGGAGATCGCCGTCCGCGCACACAAGCGGTTTGACGAGGCGTTCGCCTCCGACGAGGCTGTGACGAACATCGAGAAGGACTACCAGTGACCGGGATGGAAGAACTCACCGCAGAAGCGCAGAGCCCTCCAGCAGCAGAACCGGAGACAGCGCCGGAGCAGATGGCGCTGGAGGCGGCGGCCGGTCAGGCCTCCGGCGACGCCCAGTTGAAGGCCGCCATCGAAGCCATCGTCTATGTGGCCGAAGAGCCCGCGACGGCGGCGCAGATCGCCTCGGCGCTCCAGGAGCCCGAGGAGAGGGTGAAGCGGCTGCTGGAGGAGTTGCTGGCCGAATACAACGCGCCGGCCCGCGGCGTGACGATCCGAGAGATCGCCGGCGGCTATCGGATGGCGACCAAGCCGGAACACCACGATGCCGTTCGCGCCTTCGCCAAGAGCCTGAAGCCGCCCCTGAAGCTGTCGCTGGCGGCGCTGGAAACGCTGTCGACGATCGCCTACAAGCAGCCGGTCACGGCGCCGGAGATCATGGAGATCCGCGGCGTGCAGGGCGCCGGGGTGCTGAAGACGCTGCTGGACAGGAAGCTGATTCAGACCGCGGGACGGAAGAACGTCGTGGGGCGACCGATACTATACAAGACGAGCAAGGAGTTTCTGCTCCAGTTCGGGCTGAAGGACCTGAGCGAGCTGCCCACGCTGAAGGAGTTCGAGGAACTGCGGCGGCTGGCGCTGACCGACGAGGGAGCGGAGAGTGTCGCTAGCGAGGAGCCGGTTGCCGGGGACCAGGAGGCAGGCGCCGCTAGCGAGGGGCCGGTTGCCGGGGACCAGGAGGCAGGCGCCGCCGGCGAGGGCGCGCCCGAACGCTCCGCGGCTGCGATCGAGCCGGCCCCCGGCGAAGAAGCCGAAAGCTGAGGATGGCCGAGGAGCGACTACAGAAGATCCTCTCTCGCGCCGGAGTCGCCAGCCGGCGCCGCGCCGAGGACTTGATTGTCGAGGGGCGCGTCCGGGTCAACGGCCGGGTGGTGACGGAACTGGGGACCAAAGCGGACCTCTCACGGGACCACATCAAGGTGGATGGCAAGCTGCTCCACGAGCCGAAGCAGCTCCTCTACCTGGCGCTCAACAAGCCCAGGGGAGTGGTGACGACGGTCTCGGACCCGCAGGACCGGCCGACGGTGATGCAGTTCGTCCGGGGTGTCAAGGGGCGCGTGTTCCCCGTGGGGCGGCTCGATTACGCCAGCGAAGGTCTGCTGCTGCTGACCAACGACGGCGAGTTCGCCAGCCGCGTCATCTCGGCGTCGAGCCACGTTCCCAAGACCTACCTGGTCAAGGTCAACGGCCCGCTGACCCCGGGCCAGGAGCAGCAGTTTCGCGCGGGCGTCCCGCTCCACGGGCGGCGGACCGCGCCGGCGGGCCTCCGGCTGGTGAGGCACGCCACGAACCCCTGGTACGAAGTGCGGCTGACCGAGGGCCGTCACCACCAGATACGCGACATGTTCCGGCACTTCGACCGCTTGGTGGAGAAGCTCAAGCGAGTCAAGATCGGCTTCCTCGAGCTGGGCGGTCTGAAGCCGGGCCACTACCGCCAGCTCACGCCGCACGAGATCGAGCGATTCGGCAAGCTCCTACGACTGGGGGAGGCCGCACGGACCGGAGGCGGGGTTGACCATCCCTGAACTGCTGCGGACCGCGCGGACCGTCGCCGTCGTCGGCCTCTCGAGCCGGAGGGCGCGGCCGAGCCACGGCGTTTCCGAGTACCTGCAACGCGCCGGCTACCGCATCATTCCGGTGAACCCGAATGAAACCGAGGTGCTGTGCGAGAAGGCCTACCCGGACCTGGATTCGGTTCCCGAGAAGATCGACATTGTGGACATCTTCCGGCTGCCGGAGCACGTGCCTCAGATCGTCGATGCGGCGATCCGGGTGGGCGCGCGCGCGGTCTGGATGCAGGAGGGCATCGTTCACGAGCAGGCCGCCGCAACGGCGCGCGCGGCCGGCCTGGAAGTGGTGATGGACCGGTGCATGCTCAAGGAGCACCGGCGACTGATCGCGCAGGCCCGCTGATAGGGAATGCGGCCTACAATGGGATTGAGGGGCAGGAGTCCAGCGGACGCTGGGAAGAGACGTTCTTCCGCAAATCTGGGGAGCAAAGATGAGCCTGTTCTATAGCGCCGGATCCGCGACGGCGGAGCTGTCTTCTGCTGACCTCAAGCAGGCGCTTTTTGCGGCCCTGCGGGCGCTTGGGGAGCGCCGGAAAGTCCTGGCCGTGCCGCCGGACTTCACCCGCTATCACTCCCGCGGCGGAGAAGTGACCCGGTACGCCTGGGAGTATTACGGGGACCGGCTCACCGACGTGCTGCCGGCCCTCGGAACCCACAGCCCCATGGACGAGCGCCAGATCGCCACTATGTTCGGCGACATGCCGCGCTCGCTGTTCCGCGTGCACGATTGGCGCGAGGGCCTGGTCACGCTGGGCGAGGTTCCGGCCGAGTTCATCCGGCAGCAATCCGAGGGCAAGCTCGATTTCCCGTGGCCCGCGCAGGTGGACCAACTGCTGGTCAACGGCGGCTTCGACCTGATTCTTTCGATCGGCCAGGTGGTGCCGCACGAAGTCATCGGCATGGCCAATCACAGCAAGAACATCTTCGTGGGCACGGGAGGCGTGGACGGCATCAGCAAGAGCCACTTCCTGGGAGCGGTCTACGGCATGGAACGGATCATGGGCCGGGCGGACAATCCCGTGCGGCGCGTGATGAATTACGCCGCCGATCACTTCGCGCGCCATTTGCCGATCGTTTACGTGCTGACCGTGGTGGGCAAGGACGACGCCGGCCGCCTGGTGACGCGCGGCCTCTTCGTGGGCGACGACATCGCGTGTTTCGAAAAGGCCGCCGAACTCAGCCTGAAAGTCAATTTCGTGATGCTCGACCGCGAGATCCGCAAGGCGGTGGTGTTTCTCGATCCCGGCGAGTTCAAGAGCACCTGGCTGGGAAACAAGTCGATCTACCGGACGCGCATGGCGTTGGCGGACGGGGCCGAGCTGATCGTGCTGGCGCCGGGTGTGAAGGAGTTCGGCGAAGACCCGGGCATCGACAAGCCGATCCGCAAGTACGGCTACACCGGCACGCCCGCGGTGCTCCAGGCCGTGAAGGAAAGCGCCGACCTGTCCGGCAATCTGAGCGCCGCGGCCCACCTGATCCACGGCTCCTCGGAAGGCCGGTTCAAAATCACATACTGCCCCGGGCGCTTGAGCAAGGAAGAGATCGAGGGCGCCAGTTTCAACTACGCTCCCCTGGATCAGATGATCGAGCGCTACGATCCGGCCAAGCTGAAGGACGGCTACAACACCGTCGGCGGCGAGGAGATCTTCTACATCTCGAACCCGGCCCTGGGCCTGTGGGCCTACCGCGGGCGATTCGAGCAGTAGCCGCGAGCCGTTTCACGACACCATTCGCCACCGGCTGCCGGCGGGCCATGGCAGCCGATCGTGCTAAGCTGTGCGCCATGAAGACGCCACTACACATCACCGTTCTTGCGTTCGCGCTGGCGGCCGGGGCGGCGGCCCAGCAACCCTCGACGCGCGAGATGAATGACTTGAACTGGATGGAATTCCGCGAGCTGGTTCCGGCCAAGATCCAGACGGTGCTGCTGCCGACCGGCACCATGGAAGGGCATGGAGTCATCAACAACGGCGCGGATTCGACGGCGCCCGTGGCCATCGCCAGGGCGCTGGCGCCGCGCGTGAACGCGCTGGTGGCGCCGGTGGTGCCCTACGGCGTCACCGGCAGCCTGGACGCCTACGCGGGCGGGTTCAGCATCAGCGAGCCGGCCTATCGCGCCTACCTGGCGGATGTGCTCACGGGCCTGGCGCGGCAGGGCTTCAAGAACATCATCGTCATCAACGGCCACGGCGGGCCGCAGACCGCGATCCTGAACGACCTCGCCGAACAGAGCGGCCGCGCGCATCGCGTCCGCACACTGGTCATCAACTGGTGGTCATACGCATCCGACGTCACGCTGAAGGTATTCGGCGAGGATGGGGGCCACGCCGGCTGGAACGAAACCGCATTCATCCAGGCTATCGACCCGAAACTGGTGCACCCGGAACGCTACTCGAACGCGCTGGCGACGCCCCGCCCTGGACCCGGAGAGTGGTCGGCCTATCCGTTCCCGTCAACGATCATCCTGTACCAGGCCGGGCAGGGCTACGTGCGCTTCGACCAAACCAAGGCCGACGCCTACTTCCGGGGCGTGGTGGACAAGATGACGGCGCTCGTCCAGGAGACCATCAAGAAGTGGGACGAGGCCGGGATCTTCAGCGCGCGCTGAGCGCAGCGCCTCGCTTCGAACGGTGTGAGAAGATCGGGCTATGCACCGGGTCATGGAGAAGGTCAGTTTACGAGAGAAGTTCTCTCTTTTCAGCGAGTACTGGAAACCCAAGATCGTCGGCGAGCTCAACGGCCAACAGGTGAAGCTGGTCAAGTTCGCAGGCCCATTTGTCTGGCATCATCACGAAGCCGAAGATGAGCTGTTCCTGGTTGTTCAGGGCCGCTTCCGAGTGGAGTTTCGTGACCGTCACGTCTGGTTGGAAGCGGGAGAGTTTCTTGTTGTTCCCCGAGGGCTCGAGCATCGTCCCGTGGCCGAGGAAGAAGTCCACGTCTTGCTGTTTGAGCCAGCCACCACGGTGAACACCGGCAACGTGCAAGGCGACCTGACGGCCGAGGTACTCGACCGCATCTGAATCCCTGGGCGGGCTGACCGAATGCCGCGAATCCGCAAGAAAGGTCAAGCTCCCGGCGGGCGGGGCCGGGTACAATCGCTCCAGGATGAGAAGCGGGACGGTCGAGAGCTACCAGGAGCGGATCAACCGCAGCCCGCCACGCACCACCTGTCCAGACGACCTGATCACCGACATCCATATTCCGCTGACGGAGGAGTGACCCATGCCCAAGACGTCCAAGACAGAGAAGATCGACCTCTACAAGCTGCACAAGTCCGACTACGTGACGCCGCGGGAGCCCGTGCTCGTCAAGATCGGCGCTGCCAGGTACCTGACCATCGACGGCCAGGGCGCGCCGAGCGGGGCGGAGTTCCAGGCCAAGATCGGCGCGCTCTATGGCGTCGCTTACACCATCAAGATGACCTACAAGTTCGGGGGCAAGCAGGACTACAAGGTCTGCGGCCTGGAGGGCCTGTGGTGGTGCTCCGATGTGAAGCACTGGATGAGCCAGCCGCGCGAATCCTGGCAATGGAAGCTCATGATCCGCGTGCCCGAGTTCCTCGTCGCGCGCGACCTGAAGGAAGCGGCGGCAAAGCTCGTGGAGAAGGGCAAGGGCGAGCTGGGGGGCCAGGTGCGGCTGGAGAGGATCACGGAAGGCCGCTCGGTCCAGGTGCTCCACGTCGGCTCGTACGCCAGCGAGCCCGAGACTCTGAAGCGGATGGAGGCGTTCGCGGAAGCCAACGGGCTGAAGTTCCACGGCCGGCACCACGAGATCTACCTGTCGGACCCGCGGCGCGTGGCGCCGGAGAAGCTGCGGACGATCCTCCGCCACCCGCTCGCGTGAGCGCGGCCGCGCCAGCGTTTCCGACCTGCTCCGCTGAGCGGTAAAACGGCCCTAAAATACGAAGCCCCAGGCTGGGTACCTGGGGCTTCACTCAGAGGGGCTGGCGACGAGCTGGGCCTCGCCGCCGGGATGCTATATGTGAATAGCTTAATAAGACTATATCACAGGGCAGGTTCCGCAAGTCTAGAAAATCAAAAGGCTTCTGCCTGTTTTAGTACTTGGCAGTCGACCTTAGTACCCATGCTACGTTTCCCTACAGTGATCCCGCTAGATGTCCGCACATGCGGGTAAAAGTTGAGGGCCAGCGGGCCGCTGGGAGACCCCCAGGCGCAAGGTGCGCTCCGAGGCGCCGGCCTCGCGCGACGCCTCGCTGTGATTGCGGTGAAGAGGCCGGGCTAGAATGAGAACATGTGCGGAATCGTCGGCTACATCGGAAACCGGAAGGCTGCACCGATCATCCTGGACGGGCTGCGCCGCCTGGAGTACCGGGGCTATGACTCGGCCGGGCTGGCGGTCGTGGGGGCGGACGGGGAACTGGCCCTGCGGCGGGCCTCGGGCAAGCTGCGCAACCTGGAGGAGGTAGTCCGCCTGAATCCCGTGGAGGGCACCTACGGCATCGGACACACGCGCTGGGCCACGCACGGTCGCCCGACCGAGGAGAACGCCCACCCGCACCGCGACTGCAAGGGCGACATCGTGGTAGTGCACAACGGGATCGTGGAGAACTACATTGCCTTGAAGCACCAGCTCCAGGGCGAGGGGCACGAGTTCCGCACCGAAACCGACACGGAGGTCATCGCGCACCTGATCGAGAAGCACTTCGAGGGCAACCTGGAGGCGGCGGTGCAAAAGGCGGTGCGTGAGCTGACCGGCATCTTCGCGCTGGCCATCATCGCGCGCTCTGACCCGAACAAGATCATCGCCGTGCGCTGGGGTCCGCCGGTGGTCGTCGGTCTGGGAGACGGGGAGTACTTCGTGGCCTCGGACGTGCCGGCGATCCTGAGCCACACGCGCGACGTGTTCTTCCTGGCCGACGGCGACATGGCCGTGCTGACGCGGGAGGGGGTGCGTTTGAGCGACTTCGAGGGCCGGCCGGTGACGCGTCAGGTGACGCGCATCCTGTGGGACCCCATCATGGCGGAAAAGGGCGGCTACAAGCACTTCATGCTCAAGGAGATCTACGAGCAGCCGCGCGCCGTGCGGGATACCATCCTGGGGCGGGTGGGGCAGGAGTCGGGCCGGATCTTTCTCGACGAGATGGAGATCCAGCCGCGCGACTTCCGCGAGTTCAAGTCCGTGAAGATCATCGCCTGCGGGACAAGCTGGCACGCCGCGCTGGCGGGGAAGTTTATGATCGAGCGGCTGGCACGGCTGCCCGTGGAGGTCGATTACGGCAGCGAGTTCCGCTATCGCGATCCGATCCTCTCCGCCGACGTCCTGACGGTTGTCATCTCGCAATCGGGCGAGACGGCGGACACGCTGGCGGCGCAGCGCGAGGCCAAGCAGAAAGGGTCGAAGACCATCGCCATCTGCAACGTGATCGGCTCAATGGTGACGCGCGAGGCCGCGGGCACCATCCTGACGCACGCCGGGCCGGAGATCGGCGTGGCCTCGACCAAGGCGTTCACCGCCCAGCTCACGGCGCTCTACATCCTCGCCATGTACCTCGGGCAGGTCCGCGGCACGCTCGGCGAGGAGGAGTCGCGGCGCTCGGTGCAGGAGTTGCTGCGGGTCCCGGGCAAGCTGGAAACCGTGCTCTCGCACGACGCGCAGTATGAGGAACTGGCGCGCCATTTGTTCCGGGCCACCGACTTCCTGTTCCTCGGCCGCGGCCCGCACTTTCCGATCGCGCTCGAGGGCGCGCTGAAGCTGAAGGAGATTTCTTACATCCACGCCGAGGGATATCCGGCCGGGGAGATGAAGCACGGCCCGAACGCGCTGATCGACGAGCACCTGCCGGTGGTCGTGCTGGCCGCCCGCGACCCGTCCTCGGAGGCCAGCCGCGTCCTATACGAGAAAACGCTGTCGAACATTCAGGAAGTGAAGGCGCGGGAGGGCACCGTCGTGGCCGTCGTTTCCGAGGGCGACCAGGAGGTGCAGAAGCTGGCCGATCACGTGATCGAAGTTCCGGCCTCGAACGAGCTGCTGCTGCCGATCCTGGAGATCGTGCCGCTGCAACTGTTGGCCTACCACATCGGGGTGCGCCGCGGCTGCGACGTGGACCAGCCGCGCAACCTGGCCAAGAGCGTGACGGTGGAGTAGGGGCCGGCCGCCAGCCGACAGGGGCACGGCCGTGTGAGCGGCGGAGCGAAGCCCAGGCCCGCCTGTGATACGCTGTTGCGGAAAGGCTTCGAGCGTGGAGATCACCAGGCGGGGATTCCCAGGAGCGGCCGCGAGCAAGGCCGCGCTCGACCGGATCTTCCGCGATCATATGGATTGTTAGCCGTCATGAGCAGACCGGGCACGCCGCTTCGTTTCACGCACGTTTATCTCGAGAGCTGGCGGAACTTCACGCACGTGGAGGCGGACCTGGGCCGGCGGGTCGTGCTGGTCGGGCCGAATGCCAGCGGCAAGACTAACCTGCTGGACGTTTTCCGGTTCTTGCGCGAGTTGTGCGCGGGCGGGTTCCAGGCGGCCGTGCGCCGGCGCGGCGGCGTATCGCGGCTGCGCTGCCTGTCCGCGCGGCAGCATTCCGAGGTCGCGATCGCGTTCCGGGTCGGGGCGGACGAAGGCGGCCCGGACTGGGAGTACGAGCTGCGGTTCGCGCAGGAGAGCCTCAAGCAGCCGACCATCACCCGCGAGCGCGTCACGCGCGCCGGCGAGGACGTGCTCGTTCGTCCCGACGAACGCGACGAGCGCGATCCCGAGCGGCTGACCCAGACGGCGCTCGAACAACTGCACTCGAACCGGGAATTCCGGGACCTGGCGGAGTTCTTCGGCGCGATCCGGTATGCCAACAGCGCGCCGGTGCTGGTAAGGGAACCGCGCCGGCCGGCGCACCTGCCGGAGGACCCCTTCGGCGGCGACCTGCTGGAGCGCATTGGCCTGGCGTCGGAGAGCGTCCAGCGCGCGCGCCTGCGGCGCATTCTCGACGTGATGCAGGCGGCGGTTCCGCATCTGCAGGCGCTCGAGTTCTGGCGCGATCCGCGCGGCGCCCCGCACCTGCGCGCGCGCTACGGCCACTGGCGCCCGGCCGGGGCCTGGCAGACCGAGCACCAGTTCTCCGATGGAACGCTGCGTCTGCTGGCGCTGCTCTGGGAGGCGCTGGACGGCGCCGGCTTGCTGCTGCTCGAGGAGCCGGAGATCTCGCTTCACCCCAAGGTGGTGCGCGAGCTGCTGCCGATCCTGGCTTCCGTTCAGCGGCGCACGCACCGCCAGGTCTTCTTAACCACGCATTCCAAGGAGCTGCTCGCCGGCGACCGGCTCACCGCGGGCGAGATCCTGCTGCTGATTCCCCACGAGGAGGGAACGGAGGTGCGGCCCGCCTTTTCGGTCGAGGATGCCCCGGCCCTGCTCGACGGCTGTCTCCGTTCGGAGGCGGCCGGGGCGGCGGTGGATGAGAATCAGCTCGACCTGTTCGGGCCGGCCTCGGCAGCGCCGGACGCGGAGGCGTGACGGACCCGTAGGGGTCGATCATGATCGACCCGGGACGCGTGAACGCCGTCGGCGTGTTGGGGCTGGCAGGGGTCGATCATGATCGACCCCTACGAGAATCGGCGGGAATCCGTGAGCGTCGCCCGCGCGACCCCTACGCCAGTTGGATGCGGAAGCGGCAGCCCTTGCCGCCGCGCTTGAGGGACTCGAGCAGCTCGACCTTCACCGGCCGGTCGGAGTGCCGCCGGAACATCTCCGTCACGTAACCCACCGAGCACTCGCAGTAAGTGCCTGAGAGGCCATCCGGGCCTCTCTCCACGACTGGGCACAGGCACCAGCCGTCGGCCACGCGCAGGCCGGCGGGGTTCGCGATGTACTGGAAGTGGATGACGTCGCCCTCGCGGCGGACCATCTCCTCGCCGCCCCACTTTTTCACGGCTTCGAGGAACTTGTCGAGGTCGCCGGGCTTGGGTCTTTCGGCCGGCGCGCCGCCGTGCGCGCCCTCAAAACAGGCGCGGCCCTGCATCCGCAAAAGCCGGGTGCGCGTCGCCGGGTCGAGTTCGGCGTCCATGATGTTCATGAAGCGCTTGACCCAGGTCTGCGCGAAGTCGTACTTCTTGTCGCACGGCGTGCCCGGCGTCTGCGACTGCGCCTGGGCACAGGCTCCAGGCTCGGCGCCGATGGCGGCCAAACCGCAGCAGCCGCCGAGGGTGGTGAGGAATTGTTTTCTGTCCATGTTCAGGTCCCCGATATGATATCAGGATTAGGAGGCAAACCAGCGTTCGTCGGCACCCTGTCTTATCCGGTCGTCGCCCGCAAGGGGGCCGCGTGTTCAGTAGACCCAGCGGACCTCGAAGGCTGCGGAGGCGGCGAAAGCCCTCGGTCCCATGGTTGTGAGCCAGCCCTCGGCGAAGTACCTGCCCTGCGGCAGAGGGTTCTTGTCCGGGCCGACCAAACGCACCTGGATCACGAAGTCCTTCTCGCCCGGCCCGAGAACCTCGGTTCGAATCACCTGCGTGAACGCCATTCCGTCCGACCAGCGGTAGACGATGTCCCCGTGCTCATTTCGGATTACGAAGTCAAAGGTTTGACCGGTCGGGAACGTGAGTACGATGGGCTCCGCCGTATCGCGTAGGGTCATCCGTGCCGTCATAAGCGGCGCGCTGGTTTGAGGCTCCACCGGCGGCATCATGTCAACGTAATAGACCGAGTTGTCGAGGGCGAGACCGAAGCTCAGTTCCCTCGCCGAACCCCAACTGCTGCGCCCCACGTGGGCGTGGATCAATTCGTACGATCCATACGAGGGCCCTCCGGTGGCTTGCCCGCGGAAGACCAGGCCCAGCCCCGGCCAGAAGACCTCGCGCTCTATGCCGAACTGGAACACGCCCGGGTAGAGCAGCTCGAGGGCGGCATCGGATTCGCCGATGGGCCCTTTGTAAGTAGCACTACGGGAGGAGACGACGGCGCGGCCGCAGCAAGTACCGGGCAGGAACGTTGTGTACTCGCAGCCGATGGGAGCCCAGAAGGCCCACCAGAGCTTCTCCCGGTCTTGGTCCGGATCATAGGCGAGGATGGAGCCGGCGCCGTCCGCGCGCAGCCAGTAATCTCCTCCCGGGAAACCGTGGAGCAGGAAGTATTGTCTGCCGTTGAACTCGGCGGCCTTGGTGATTTCCAGCGTGAGCGTGGTTCCAGCGTAGATGCCGCCGCCTTGGTACACCCACACGTTGCCGACTTCGAGCGGGAAGTAATCGGGCCGATGGCCGCACATCGTGGTGGCCATCACGGAATCGACGAGCGTCAACTCTTGAGCGACCGCGCTGGGATCGCACGTTGCACAATCGCAAGGGCTCAGCGGGGTCGGCTTCTCGTCACGATCGATCAGCCTTGCCGGACTCGGCCCCTCTCTCCCCGTGCCCCTGAGTTGAGCAGCCAAGGGAGTGCCCGCGGAAGCAACCAAGAGGCCCGAAACTACGAAAATCCGCCACAGCGTTTTCACGGTAGGCCTCCCCTTTCTGGACACTTGTACGCATCCCCCCTGGGGTTGGTTTCCCCGGGAATGGCGCAATTGGAGTGCCGCGCCCAGCCCGCTGCGGCGGCTGGGGCGCTTGGGCCAGAATCTTCAAGCGAACAAAGGGGATAGCGAGATCCGATCGACCTTCTCGGCGTGCCGAGCGCGACGCGGCCTGGCCCTCAGGCGCCTCGGCCGTGGGGCGAAAGAGAACACAGGAAAGCGGACTGCGGGACCGGCACGGGCCCAGGCTTCATTCCGCGAACATCTCGTGCAGCACGGCCAGCACGTGCGAGCCGGTGCTCGGGCTGATTTCGCCCAGCCGCCGCACCAGGCGGGACCTGTCCACTGTGCGGATCTGGTCGAGAACAACGCGCCCGGCCTTGCCTCGAAACAGGACCGGCACCCGCGTCGGGTACGCCTTCCCCTTGGTGGTCATGGGGGCGACGATGACGGTGTCAAGGACGTGCATCTCATCAGGGGAGATCACAACGCAGGGCCGCCGCTTCCGGATCTCGCTGCCACGCGTGGGACTGAGGTCCACGAGGTAGACCTCGAACCGCTTCACCATTCCCACTCCGCCTCGTCGAACTTGGTTCCGGCTTCGCCGCGCGGAAGCCGGTCCTCCCCGGCCTCATGCATCTGTTGGAACGCCTCTTTCCACCCCTGGCGCGGGCAGGGCAAGGGAGACAAGAGCAGCCCGCCATCCACCAGCTTCAGCTCCAGCCGCCGCCCCTCCATGCCGGCCAGGCGAAGGACCGCCTTCGGAATGCGGATCCCCAGCGAGTTTCCGATGCGCGTCAACTGCGTTGTCACGATCGCCTCCTGGCGTAATTATAACGTAATTACCCGGCGCACCCTGTTCCCCAGACGCCTCAGGCGTGGGACGAAGGGGGACAGAGGCGAGCAGGCCGCGGCAGCGGAGACGTGGCCTGCTCTCAAGCCGAGGGCGTCACTTTGCGGGCGTGCTCAAAAAGGAGGTTGAGCGTCTTCTCGCGGCGGATGCGGTTGGCGATGCGGCCCAGGTCGCCGGACTCCTGGAGCCGCTTGCGCAAAGCCGCGACCGGCTCCCGCTCCTGGCGGGCAATGCGCTGCACTTCCCGGTCCACATCCTCCTGGGTGGTGTAGAGATTTTCGACGTCCGCAATCTTGTCCAGAAGCAGAGAGCCTTTCACGTCGCGGATGGCGCGGTCGCGGTGGGAGGCTTTGATCTTCTCCCAATCGAGCCGGACGCTGCGCGGGTCGACGCCGTCGGCGGCCAGCAGCTCGAGCTGGCGCCGCACCTGGAGCTCGATCTGGCGCTCGACGAACGCCTCGGGCACCGGGAAGTCGTGCGTTTCGGCGAGCGTCTCGACCAGCTTGTCCTTGGCCTGCTGCTCCGCGGCGAATTGCCGCTCGGCGAACAGGGATTTCCGCACGCCCTCCCGCAGCTCGTCGAGGCTCTGGAATTCGCCCAGGTCGCGCGCGAACTCATCGTTCACCTCGGGCAGCTCCTTGCGGCGGATGCCCTTCAGGCGGACGCGGAAGCGCACGCTCTTGCCGGCGAAACGGGCCTGCCCGTAGTCCTCGGGGTAGCGGACGTCGAATTCCTTCTCCTGGCCCGGGTTCATGCCCGTGAGGTTGCCGGTGAAGTCCGCGAGCGTATCCGCGCCGCCCACGTGCAGCACCAGCTCGTCGTTGTGGATGGGCTGGCCCTCGACGCCGGCGAGGCTCTGGATGGAGACCACGGCATGGTCGCCGTTCTCGACCGGCCGCGGTTCGACGTTGATGTACTCGGCCTTCTGCTCGCGGAGCTCCTCGATGCGCTTCTGGACGTCTTCGTCGGCGACTTCGGGCTCCTGATACGGGGCTGTGAGACCCTTGTATTCCTTTAGCTCGATCGAGGGCGTCACCTCGAACTCGGCCTTGAACCGCAAGGGCGCCCCTTTCTCGAAGTGCACCTCGCTGATGTTCGGCGCGCCGACTACCGCCAGGCCCTCCTTCTCCGCCCTGGCGAAGAAATGCTTGGGCACCAGCTTCTCGAGGACCTCGTGCCGGATGTCGCTCTCGTAGCGGCGGCGGATAATCTCTGGGGTGACCTTGCCGGGGCGGAAGCCCGGCAGGCGCACCTTCTTCTGAAGATCCGCGACCACCCGGGCCGTTTCCGCTTCGACGTCGCCGGCCGGGACGGTGATCTCGAGGGTGTGCTTGATGGATTCAGATTCTGCCAACTGAGGACGCCTCCGCGGGCCTGTAGCCCCTGGCAGGCGGCTGGCGGAGGCGGATCAGCCCGCGTCCACAAGCCACAAGCTTTTCTTATGTTCCTTCCGACCAGCTTGCCAGATACCGCTCCTGCTCGGGGGTGAGCCGGTCGATCTTGACGCCCATGGTTTCCAGCTTCATGCGGGCCACCCGCCGGTCCAGTTCCTCCGGGACGGGGTAGACGCGCTTCTCGAGCGAGGCGTGGTTGTGGACCAGGTAGTCCACCGCCTGGGCCTGGTTGGCGAAACTCATGTCCATCACCGAGGCCGGGTGTCCCTCGGCCGCGGACAGGTTGATGAGGCGGCCCTCGGCGAGCACGTAGATGCGCCGCCCGTCGCGGAGGGCGTACTCCTCGACGAACTCGCGCACCTGGCGGCGGGTGGTGGCCAGCTTGGCCAGCGCCTCCAGGTCGATCTCGACGTTGAAGTGGCCGGAGTTGCAGAGGATGGCGCCGCTCTTGAGCCGCTCGAAGTGCTCGCGGCTGATGACGCTCTTGTTGCCGGTGAGCGTGACGAACAGGTCGCCGATCTCGGCGGCTTCGAGCATGGACATGACGCGGTAGCCGTCCATGAGCGCTTCCAGGGCCTTGGTGGGATCGACCTCGGTGACGATCACGTTGGCGCCCAGGCCGCGGGCGCGCATGGCCACACCGCGGCCGCACCAGCCATAGCCGGCCACCACGACGCTCAGCCCGGCCAGCAGCACGTTGGTGGAGCGGATGATGCCGTCGATGGTGCTCTGCCCGGTGCCGTAGCGGTTATCGAAGAGGTGCTTGGTCAGCGCATCGTTGATGGCGATGACGGGATAGCGCAGCACGCCCTCCCTGCTCATGGCGCGCAGGCGGATCACGCCGGTGGTGGTCTCTTCGGTTCCCCCGAGCACCTCGCCCAAAGCGTCCTGGCGCTTGGTGTGGAGCACGGTGACCAGGTCGCAGCCGTCATCCATGGTGATCTGCGGCCGATGATCCAGCGCCGCCATGATGTGCGAGTAGTAGACCTCGTTGGACTCGCCCTTGATGGCGAAGACCGGGATGTTGTAGTCGCGGGCCAGCGTGGCGGCCACGTCGTCCTGCGTGGAAAGCGGGTTGGAGGCGCAGAGCACCGGCGAGGCGCCGCCGTCGCGCAGCAGCATCATCAGGTTCGCGGTCTCGGTGGTGACGTGCAGGCAGGCGGCGATGCGGACGCCCTTCAGCGGCTGCGTCTTGATGAACTGCTTGCGAATGGCCTGCAGGACCGGCATGGACTGGAAGGCCCACTCGGTGCGGCGCTTGCCCATGTCGGCCAGCGCGAGGTCCTTGACGTCGCACTCGACCGAGGTCTGCTGGTTGGTCGATGACATGCTGCTCCTTCCGGGCCGGCCGCGTCCACTTTGACGCGAGGGGCCCTCTGCGCCGCCGGCGCCTCAGCCCTGAACGGCGGAGGCGGTCAGCCGCGCTTCTTCCTTCAGTGAGCCGGCCTTGTTCACGGCCTCCCAGGTGAAACTCTCTTCGGTGCGGCCGAAATGGCCGAACGCGGCGGTCTGGCGATAGATCGGCCGGCGCAACTGGAGGTAGTCGATCATGCCGCGCGGCGTCAGCGGGAAGTGCGCGCGGACGAGCTCGACCAGGCGGCCTTCCTCGACCACGCCGGTGCCGTACGTGTTGACCGAAACCGAGACCGGGTCGGCCACGCCGATCGCGTAGGCGAGTTGGACCTCGCAGCGCCGGGCCAAGCCGGCGGCGACGATGTTCTTGGCGATGTGGCGCGCCATGTAGCACGCCGAGCGGTCCACCTTGGTCGGGTCCTTGCCCGAGAAGGCGCCGCCTCCGTGCCGCCCCATGCCGCCGTAGGTGTCCACAATGATCTTGCGGCCCGTCAGGCCGGTGTCGCCGTGCGGCCCGCCGGTGACGAAACGGCCCGTGGGATTGATGTGAAACCGGGTGAAAGAATCCACCATGCCGGCCGGGATCACCGGGTCGATGATGTGCTTCTTGACCTCGGCGCAGAGCGTGCCGTGCGACACGTCGGGCGAGTGCTGGGTGGAGACGACCACGGCCGCGATGCGCTTCGGCCGGCCATCGGAGTACTCGACGCTGACCTGCGACTTGCCGTCGGGCCGCAGGAAATCGAGCGCGCCTTGGCGCCGCACCTCGCTCAGCCGCCGCACCAGCTTGTGCGCCATCATGATGGGCAGCGGCATCAGCTCGGCGGTCTCGTCGCAGGCGAAGCCGAACATCAGGCCCTGGTCCCCCGCCCCGCCCGTGTCCACGCCCATGGCGATGTCGCGAGACTGCCTCTGCACCACATTGATCACGCCGCAGGTGTCGGCGTCGAAGCCGTAGGCCGCGTTGTCGTAGCCGATGTCGCGGATGGTGTCGCGCGCAAGTTGCTGCACGTCGAGCAGGCACTTATCCGGATCGATCGTGATCTCGCCCGCGACAACGCAAAGCCCGGTTGTCACCAGCACCTCGCAAGCGACGCGCCCCAGCGGGTCCTGCGCCATAACCGAATCCAGGACCGCGTCGGAGATCTGGTCCGCGATCTTGTCGGGATGTCCTTCGGTCACCGACTCCGACGTGAAAATGTAGCTGCGTCGATCCGCCACTGATTGCCCTCCCTGGGCGAGGCCCACATCAACGTTTGAACGGCCTTGACCCGGTTGCCCCACCGAACGGCCGCCGAGTTGCTGAGAAGTGAAACCTCAAGTTTATCGGAGCGCGGCGGGAGCGTCAATCAGCGCGGATTCTTGTTAAATCGAGCGGCGCGGTGGTTTTATTGCGGAGGCGGCGAGAACCGCCCGCGGCGGCCTATCCGAGGTTCAGGATTTGACCGGCAGTTCCGGCCTGCTTCCCGATCTTGTCCTGGAGCTCGATGAGGGCGTGGATGAGCTGCTCGGGCCGCGGCGGGCAGCCGGGAACGTAGACATCCACCGGGATGACCTGGTTGACCGGGATGATCGCGTAATTGCTGAACACGCCCGTCGAGGTGGCGCAGGCGCCCATCGAGATCACCCATTTCGGCTCCGGCATCTGCGCGTAGAGCTGGCGCACGATCGGCGCCATCTTGTTGGAGACGCGGCCGGCGATGATCATGAGGTCCGACTGGCGGGGCGAGCCGCGGAAAACCTCGGCGCCGAAACGGGCCACGTCGAAGCGCGAGGCGCTCATCGACATCATCTCGATGGCGCAGCAGGCCAGCCCAAACGTCATCGGCCAGAGCGAGTTCTTGCGTGCCCAGTTGACGGCGCGGTCGAGCCGGGTGGTCAGGACCACGTCCTGGAGAAAGTAGCAGGCGTCGCCGTCGATGCGCGCGAAGGCCTCGGCCTCAGCGCGCGCGGACCGAAGCACCCACAGGTCCTGAGCGGTGTTGGCCGGCTCCATGATTTCCATTTTCCCACGGGCCGGGCGAGCGCCGGGCAGTGGAGCTGGCGCTCCGCCCCACAGAGCGGACTCGCGTGGGCCACCGATGGCCCGCTGCTAGAATCAGACACGAGGCCATGGCGCATCATTCTCAGCCTTCGGACACGTACCAGCAGGCGCTCGAGCGCGCCGCCACCACCTGGGGCATCGAGCCGGAATACCGCGATACCTGGGGACGCTGGCACGTTACGACGCCCGAAGTCAAGAAGGCGATTCTGGCCGCCAGGGGAATCCGGACGGAGACGAAAGAAGACCTGGACCGCGCCGTCGGCGAGCGGCTGCTCAGCGAGTGGGGCCGCCTGCTGCCGCCGGTGTGCGTGGCCGGGGAGAGCGCCTGGCCGGCGGGTTTCCCGATCCATCTTCCGGCCGCGCTGGCCCAAGCCCACGCAACACTAGAGGTGCACTGGGAAGACGGCACGACCAGCCGGCAGGAACTCTCGCTCGCGGCCCTGGAGAGCGCCGGGCGCATCGATCTCGGCGGGGCCGCCTGGGTTCGCAAGCAGACGCCGCTGCCGCCGGACGCGCGGCTCGGCTACCACGAGCTCGAACTGACCGTTCACGGGCCGCAGGGCGAGAACCTGCGGGCCCGGATGCCGCTGATTCTGTGCCCGGACCGGGCGTACACAGCCGCGGCCGTCGGGGACGGGCGGCGGACGGCCGGCATCGCGCTGGCCCTGTACGGCTTGCGGTCGCACCGCAACTGGGGCTGCGGAGACTTCACCGATCTGGAGAACGCCATCGACTGGGCCGCCGCGGACATCGGCGCCAGTTTCATCGGGCTCAATCCGTTGCACGCCATCGCGAACCGGCAGCCGTTCAACGCCAGCCCCTACCTGCCCACGTCCACGTTCTACCGGAACCCGCTCTACCTCGACCCGGAGCGCATCGAGGACTTCCGCGCCTCGCCTCGGGCGCAACGCTGGTTTGGCCGGGCGGAGACCGGACAGGAGCTCGAGGCGCTGCGCTCGACCGCATTGGTGGAGTACGAGCGCGTGTGGGGCCTCAAGCTGCGCGCGCTCAAGCTGGCCTTTGCCCAGTTCCTGCGCCACGACTATCGCCGCGGAACCGCGCGGGCGCGCGCGTTCCAGAAGTTCCTCGAGCAGGAGGCGGACCTCCTGGAGCGGTTCGCCACGTGGTGCGCGCTCGACGATTTCCTGCATCGCCGGAACCCCGCCGTCTGGATCTGGCCCGACTGGCCCGAGGAGTACCGCGACCCGGAGTCCGCCGCGGTGGAGGCGTTCGCGAAGAAACACTGGCGGTTAGTGCTCTTCTACAAGTACACGCAGTGGCAGATCGATCTCCAGCTCGCGCGGGCGCAACAGCACGCGCGCGACCAAGGCCTGGCGATCGGCCTGTTCCACGACCTGGCGCTGGCCACCGACCGCTGCGGGGCGGACTTCTGGGCCTATCGGCCGTTTTTCGTCGCGGGCTGCCGGGTGGGCGCGCCGCCGGACGGATTCTCGCCCAAGGGCCAGGACTGGTCGTTTCCGCCGCCTGACCATGACCATCACCGCCAGACTGGCTACCGCTTGTTCGTCGAGTCAATCCGCAAGAGCTGCCGCCACGGGGGGGCGCTCAGAATCGACCACGTGATGCGCCTGTTCCGGCTGTACTGGATTCCCGAGGGCATGGACCCAGCGCACGGCGGCTACGTCCAGGACTACTGTGACGAGCTGCTGCACATCCTGGCGCTGGAGAGCGTGCGGAACCAGGTCATCGTCGTCGGCGAGGACCTCGGCACGGTAACCAGCGAGATTCGGGGCACGCTCGACGGCTTCCACATCTACGGGTAC
>JBEKLJ010000009.1:0-31136 GCA_050010255.1 Bryobacteraceae bacterium | reverse complement strand
CTCTCGACTACGCCATGCTGGCCGAGCGGTTCCGCGGTCCGGAGGACTATGTCCGCGAGTGCCAGCGCTCTTATGTGCCGCTGTTTGAGAAGCGCAAAGCGGTGCTGGATATCGGCTGCGGGCGCGGTGAGTTCCTGGAGCTGATGAAGGAAGCCGGCGTGCCGGCGCGCGGCATCGACATCAGCCCGGAGTTGGTGGCGGCTTGCCGGGCGAAAGGGCTCGAAGCCGAGGCGGCCGACGCGTTCACGTTCCTGCCGGCGCTGCAGGATGAATCGCTGGACGGGATCTTCTGCGCGCACCTGGTCGAGCACCTCGAGCCGGCGTGGCTGCCCGAGCTGATCCGGTTGGCGGCGGCCAAGCTCTGCCGCGGCGGCCTGATCGCCATCGAGACGCCGAACCCGGAGTGCCTGGCGACGCTGGCCTCCCATTTCTATCTCGATCCCACCCACCAGCGGCCCGTGCCGTCTGCGCTGCTGAGGTTTTACCTGGAAGAGGCGGGGTTCGGGCGGATCGAAGTGCGACGGCTGTCTCCGGCGGTCGAGTCCATGCCGTCGCTCGAGGAGCTTCCGGAAGGCTTCCGGGCGGCCTTCTTCGACGGCCTGGATTACGCCATCCTTGGGCGCAAGTTGTAGCGGGCCTCGGGTGGAAACGCCTGGGGGTCCAGAGAAGGTTGAAGTGCGATGAAACGGACGATCCTATGGCTGGCCGCTGTGAGCGCCTTGGCGGCCACTCCCACCACCGAGATCAAGGTGGACCAGGCCGGCTACCTGCCGGGCGAGCCCAAGGTGGCGCTAGTGGTTTCGAAGACCGCAGCGGAGCACTTCACGGTGCGGAGAATCGCCGACGGCCGGGTGGTCCTGCGGGGCAGGCTGGGAGCTCCGGTCAATGATGCCGACTCCGGTGATCGCGTCCAGGCGGCGGATTTCACGAAGTTGACCCGGCGCGGGACGTATTACCTGGAGGTCCCAGGCGTGGGCCGAAGCTGGGATTTCGCCATCGGGGACGACGTGTACGCCCGGGCGTACTACCTGGCCATGCGCTCCTTTTACGGGCAGCGCTGCGGCACGGCGGTGGACCTGGGACCGGAGTTCCCCGGCTATGCCTACCCGGCGTGTCACCTGAAAGGCGCCTACCATGCTTCCTCCGGACGGAGCGGGCCGGCCCCGTCGATCCACGGGTGGCACGACGCCGGCGACTACGGCCGTTACGTCGTCAACTCCGGCATCACGACGGGCACGCTGCTGTGGACCTGGGAGCTGTACGGCTCGCGGGTCGGGAAGGTGAAGCTCAACATTCCCGAATCCGGCAACGGCACTCCGGACATTCTGAACGAAATCCGGTGGAACCTCGACTGGATGCTCTCGATGCAGGATGAGGACGGGGGAGTGTGGCAGAAGCAGACCAGCGAGCGCTTCTGCGGCTTCATCATGCCGCAGAACGACACGGCGGTGAGCTACGTCATCGGAACCGGCCGGGAGCCCTATAAAAGCTCCTGCGCCACGGCGGATCTCGCCGCGGTGATGGGGATCGCCGCGCGCGTCTACCGGCCCTTTGACGCCGCCTACGCCGAGAGATGCCTGCGGGCGGCGCGCCAGGCCTGGAACTGGCTCGGCAAGTATCCCGACGTGGTGTTCCGGAACCCCGCAAGCGTGGCCACCGGAGAATACGGGGACGCGCACTGCGGCGATGAGCGCCTGTGGGCCGCGGCCGAACTCTGGCGGAGCACGGGGGAGGAAGCCTACCACCGCTACTTCCTGGAGCATTTTGGCGAATACAGAGCGACCGTTCAGAGCGTAGCTGCGGAAGGCTGGGGGAGCGTGGCGCCTCTGGGCCTGTGGACCTACGTGCTCGGGGGCGGGAAGGACGCCGCGGCGGTGGCCGCCATCCGTCGGGATTCCCTGGGCGCGGCGGACGGGGTGGTCGAGCGCACCAACCGCAACGGTTATCGCATTAGCATGACCGCCACAGACTACGTCTGGGGGTCGAACGGCGTGGCCGCCAACTACGGCATGCGGCTTCTGGTGGCGAACGCGCTTCGGCCTGACCGGCGCTATGTCCGGGCCGCGTTGGACAACCTGCACTACCTGCTGGGGAGGAACACGTTCTCGCTCTCCTGGGTGACGCAGGTGGGGGCCAACCCGTATCGCCACCCGCATCACCGCCCGAGCGCGGCCGACGGCAAACCGGAGCCCTGGCCGGGGCTGCTCTCCGGAGGCCCCAACCGCGCGCGCCAGGACGCGCTGCTCAGGAGACTGCCCGCGGACCTGCCCCCCGCCAAGATGTACGTGGATAGCGAGGGCTCCTATGCCAGCAACGAGGTGGCCATCAACTGGAACGCGGCACTGGTCTTCGTCCTGGCGGGCGTTCTGCCGGAGAAGTGAGCCGGGACGCCGCGGCGAAGGGCTGCGTGTTCCTCACCTTACGCGGCGCGGTAACCGCTTTGGCGCGGCGCGCGTCTGAAACCAGTTGGCCGGAGAGGTCGTGCCGGCTGTCAGCGCAAGGGCAGGGGTGCGCAGGGTGGCCAGCGCCGGGCGCCGGTCCGGGGCTGAGGAGAAAATCACCTGCTATACTAGGGAGTTTCGAAACTTGGCTATGCGGCATCTAGCGGTACTATGTCTGGCTGCGAGCGGGGCGTTTGCGGCCAATTTCCTGACGGGTCAGGCGGCGCGGGCCGTGATCGGACAGCCCTATTTCACGGCGCAAACCCCGACGTCTTCCGATACGGTGCTGGGGGGCGTGGGAGGCCTCGCGTACGCCAACGGCATGCTGGTGGTGACGGATGCCAACCGGATGAGCGCCGGCCCGATCAACCACCGCGTCCTGATCTACCGCAACCTTCAGCAGCAGTTACCCGGGCCGACCGATGCGCCGCCGCAGGGGGCGCGCTGCCCGGTGTGCGTAGGCCAAGCCGACGTGGTCCTGGGCCAGGCGGACTTCACGGCGAGCGACCCGTCGCTGAGCCAGAGCGGGTTGCGGCTGCCCACGGCGGTGGCCACGGATGGAACGCGCCTGGCGGTGGCGGACACCGACAACAACCGTGTGCTGATTTGGAACACGATTCCGCAGAGCAACAACACTCCGGCGGACATCGTCCTGGGCCAGCCGGACTTCAAGACCTCTACGCCGAATTCGGGCTCGGGAGACGTCCGGATCCCGAGCGCGCGCTCGATGCGCGGCCCGGAGGGGGTCTGGATCCAGGGGAATAAGCTCTTTGTCGCTGACGGCCAGAACCACCGGGTACTGATCTGGAACACGTTCCCGACGCAGAGCTCCCAGCCGGCGGACCTGGTCCTGGGCCAGCCGAACTTGTCGACCCTGATTGAGCCTGACATGACCAAGGCCAGCCAAACGGCCAAGGCCACGACGCTGGTCAACCCGGTGGGGGTCACTTCAGATGGCGTGCGGCTGTTCGTTGCGGACCTGGGCAACAACCGGGTGTTGATCTGGAACACGATCCCGACCCAGAATGAGGCGCCAGCGGACGTTGCCGTGGGCCAGCCGGATCTGAACAGCAACATCGCGAACAACTCGAGCGCGGTGGTGAGTACAGATGCCAAGACCGGGATCACGATATCGAAGTCCGTCCTGTGCGCCTCGAATGGCACGGATACCAACGGGAATCCCGCCTTCCCCCTTAGGTGCGGCGCGACGTTGAGCTTCCCGCGCTTCGCGCTGTCCGACGGGACGCGGCTGTTCATCGCCGACGGCGGCAACGACCGCGTGCTGGTGTTCAACAGCATCCCCACCCAGAGCGGCGCGAAGGCGGACGTGGTGCTGGGCCAGGTGAACGACACCGTCATAGCGACCTCGGACGACTCGAGCAGCGCGGACATCACGCGCCGGGCAGCGGCCGATGCAGTCCGCACGCCGGCCTCTCTGGCCTGGGACGGAACAAACCTGTATGTGAGCGAGCCGTTCAGCCGCCGCGTGCTGGTATTCTCCCCCGGCAGCAGCGCTGCACTCACGCCGGTGCTGAACGCGGCCAGCCTGGTGGTGTACTCCACGGGATCGGTCACGCTATCCGGAACCGTCAAGACAGGCGTGCAGATCACGATCACGATCGCAGGCACGGATTACAAGTACACGCTCAAGGACGAGGATGACTCGCTCGCCCGAGTGTCCATCGCGCTGGCTGCCGTGATCAACGCGGACGCCGGCGACCCGTTGGTGCTGGCGGTGCCGTTTTTTGCCCTCAACCAGGTGGAGTTGGTGGCGCGGGCGGGCGGCGAGGAGGGCAATAACATCGTGATAAGCGCCGCGTCGTCGGACACAAGCATCACGACCACGACCGCCGTCATGTCCGGCGGCGGGACGGCCGCGAAGCTCGCCGCGGGCACGCTGATAACGATCTTCGGCGACCAACTGTCGGACCAGACGGCCGCAGCGCCGGAGGGCGCCGATCCGCTGCCGACGCAACTGGGGGGAGTCGAGGCCTACTTCGACGGCCGGCGCGTGCCGCTCCTGTATGTCTCGCCGAACCAAGTCAACGCTCAGCTTCCGTTCGAACTGTCGGATTCGACGAGCACGAGCGGCTACGTGCGGACGACGCACGCCGACGGGACGGTGAGTGTGAGCACGGCGGTGGGCGTCCTGCTGATACCGGCCAATCCGGGGATCTTCACCTACGGCGGCAGCGATCCGCGGCCGGCAGTCGCGTTTCATTACAGCAGTCAGGCCACGGCCACCGTAGACCTGGAAGGCATTCCGGTGGCGAACGACACGGCGACGATCACGATCAGAGACCGGAACTACACTTACACGGTCCAGACGAATGACACCTTGGTGACGGTTCGCGACGGCCTCATCGCGGCGATCAACGCCAACGGCGGCGACCCGGAGGTGGAGGCGTTTGCGGGGGCGCAGTGGGTCCGCGTGCGGCTGCGGGCGCGCGTGGCCGGTGCGGACGGCAATGGCATCCCGATCAGCACGGCGACCACGGGCAGCGGCACAATTGCCGCGGCGTACAACTCAGTGCTGACCGGAGCGAACATCGCCGGTGCGCCCGTGACGGTTGACAACCCCGTCGTGCCTGGCGAGACCTTCGTGGTCTATGCGCCGGGTCTAGGTCAGGTGGTCTCCAGCGGATCGGGCCGCAGCCCCAGTTCGGGCTCGGGTACCATGCCCACGACCTGGACGGCGCCTACAGACCCCGATCCGGCGACGACGGCCATCGTGACGGGAGCAGGCTACCCGGGCCCGGAGCTGAACACGCCCAGCATCTTCGTCAGTGCGATGGCGGGCGGCAAGACGGCGAACGTGTTGTCGGCGGCGCTGAAGCCGGGAGCGATCGGCCTTTACCAGGTGGAGCTCGAGCTGAATTCGGACCTTCCGACCAACCCGAGCACAGTGGTCACCATCTCGCAAGACATCTACGTGAGCAACCAGGTGACTATCCCGGT
Source organism: Bryobacteraceae bacterium (assembly GCA_050010255.1). GTDB lineage: Bacteria > Acidobacteriota > Terriglobia > Bryobacterales > Bryobacteraceae > JBEKLJ01. Next base: position 25,737 of record JBEKLJ010000009.1, on the reverse strand, counting down.
ACTGAATCCGTCCAGCCAGTAGCGCGACCAGACGGCCGTGGCGCGGCGATGCGAAGCGGCTGTGTTAGACTGAGGTTCTGCGCGCACTTGAGGTGGGTGTAGCTCAGGTGGTAGAGCGTCGGATTGTGGTTCCGAAAGTCGCGGGTTCGAATCCCGTCACCCACCCCAACTTGCACAGCCGCATCTTGCCGAGCCCCCAAGCCGTTACTTCGCGGCGTGAGTCTCCCAGGCCTGGATGAACACTTCACAGAACGCGCGGCGCATTTCCGACTTCGCAGCGGCGCCGTGGCTGGTGAATGCCAGGTAGGCCTGCGAATTCACCAAGAACTTCGGCCAGCGGGGCAGGCCTTCGCCGTTCGGGTCGCCCGTTCTGGCGAAATTCGTCCAGTAGGCCTGCATCTGTTCGGATATCGCTTCGTCCATCGGCGCAAGCCGGACGTCCTGGTCCCACGTGCCGAAAAGGAAGTTCAGCTCCGAAGCGTGGGCGGTGGCTGGCTTGCCCGGCTGCGGGCGCTCGAACTCGTATTGGTAGGTGGGATGCCCGGCGGCGGCGTGCCACACCGCTTCCGCGGTCGACGGGCACCGGAATTCCGTATCGGTGGTCCATTGCCTGCCTGGCACGCCGTATAGCGGGTCCGACTGTCCCTCGCCCGTGCCCGCCAACCCATACAGCGCCAGCGCCCGATCCGCCAAATCCCCGTAGGTTCTTCGGATCTTCTCTCTCAGTTTTTCCGCCGACTCAGGCCCGCCGGTCTCTTGCGCGTTGCTCCCGGTGATCAAGGGCACGGGAAGGCTGTGACCTTCCGCGAAGACTTCCGCCGGAGGCCGGAGCAGGACCCATCCATCCACCGAGGTTTCGAGGCCGGTTCTATCGCCGGCGGAGGCGATCCTGGCCGCCTTCAGGATGTCTTCGGGCGGCAAGGTGCGCAGGTACCGGATCGCGGCGCCATCCGGCGCTTTCAGTTGGGCCGCAAGCTTCCGGCCAGTCTCTTCCGCGCGCGCCGCCGTGACGGACCCATTGAATCCGGCCATCGCTCCGCTTTCCGCAATGGCACGGTGGAAGAGCCCCCTGACCAGGGGCGAGGTCATCAGCAGACCGATGTCAAAAGCGCCGGCCGACTCGCCAGCCACGGTGACATTGCCGGGATCGCCACCGAACCGGGCGATGTTGTGGCGGACCCACCGAAGCGCGGCGATCTGATCCATCAGTCCATAGTTCCCGGAAGCGTGATGAGGCGATTCGCGGGTCAATTCCGGATGGGCCAGGAATCCCAGCGCGCCGAGCCGGTAGTTGACGGTGACCAGCACCAGGCCGCGCCGCACGAGCGTTCGCTGATCGAAGGCCGCCGCTTCCCCGGAGCCGGCCGTGTTCGAACCGCCGTGGATCCAGAACAGCACCGGACGCGGCGCCTTCGGCGGCCATTCCGGCGTGGCGACGTTGAGGTAAAGGCAGTCTTCGGCGCTGCCGGCAACGTCGCGCCTGTTCCAGCCTTCCGAAAGCTGCGTGCAGGCGGCGCGGAATTGGGCGGCCTCCCGAACACCCGCCCAGGGCTCCACGGGCCGGGGCTCGCGCCAGCGCAGATCCCCGAGAGGGGGACGGGCGAAGGGAACGCCCTTGAACGCGGCGCCGCCATCCGGCGCGAGGCGGCCCCGAATCCGGCCGCCTGTAACAGCGACCAGCGGATCGGTCTCGGCCGCTGAAATGATCGCGCCCGCGAACAAGAACGTGCACAGCAAGCTTCTCCGTCGCATGGGTACGATGGTAACAAGACTGGCCAGCTTCCTCCCGCGCCCCTTTTCAGCGGGCTCCCGGCTGCACTCCGATTCTTCTTGCGGACGGATTACGGGCTCGGCGGATAGCGGTCACGGCAATTGACGCCTCCAACGACCCGATGCTACGCTACTCGGCGGGCTGGATCCGAGGCCCGGCTGCACGTGCGCGTGCGGAATCCCGACGCACCGAACCAGGGCGAAGCCACTATCGCGACAGAAGGAGGACGACTTGAAAGAGGAGATTGTTGTCGTTACCGGCGGCGGCGGCTTCATCGGAGGTCACTTGGTAGCGGATCTGCGTCGGCAGGGATGCAAGCACATCCGCGTGGTGGATATCAAGCCGTTGGAGGAGTGGTACCAGAGCTTCGACGACGTTGAGAACCTGTCGCTGGATCTGAACCTGAAGGAGAACTGCGAGCGCGCCGCCCAGGACGCCTTTCAGATCTTCAACCTCGCGGCGAACATGGGTGGCATGGGGTTCATCGAGCATAACAAAGCCCTGTGCATGCTCTCGGTGCTCATCAACACGCACATGCTCCAGGCCGCGCAGAAGTTCGGCGTCCAGAGGTACTTCTACTCCTCCTCCGCCTGCGTCTACAACGGCGACAAGCAGAGGGACCCGGACGCTCCCGCGCTGAGGGAAGAGGATGCCTACCCAGCGCTGGCCGAGGACGGCTACGGCTGGGAGAAGCTCTTCTCCGAGCGCATGTGCCGCCACTTCCGCGAGGACTACGGCCTGTGGACGCGCGTGCCGCGGTTCCACAACGTGTACGGCCCCAACGGAACCTGGGACGGCGGGCGCGAGAAGGCCCCCGCCGCGATCTGCCGCAAAGTCATCCAGGCGAAGGTCTCCGGCAAGTTAGAGATCGAGATTTGGGGAAGCGGCAGCCAGACCCGCAGTTTCATGTACGTCGATGATTGCGTGAAGGGCCTGCAGATGATTATGGACTCTAACATCCTGGAGCCGATCAATCTGGGCTCGAGCGAGCTCGTCTCGATCAATCGACTGGTGGACATGGTCGAGGAGATAGCGGGCGTGAAGCTGAAGCGGACTTACGATTTGAGCGCGCCGAAGGGAGTCAACGGCCGCAACAGCGATAATACGCTGATCAAGAAGTACCTGAACTGGGAGCCCGGCATCCGGCTGCGCGACGGCCTGGAGGAGACCTACGCCTGGATCTACGACCAGTTCATGGCAAGGCTCGAAGGCCGGCAGCCGGCGGCGCGCCAGGAAGCCGCAAACACGTAGAAGAACCTGCCATCGAGAGTTCCGAGGATTCAGGATGCACCGTGCTTGGGACTACTTAGTTGTAACCGCCTCTCACGCCGCACAGGCCAGCGCCTACGAGGCTCAGCTTCGGCTTCGGCAGGAGTTAGGGCTGCTTCCGCGGGTGCGCGAGGCGCTGGTGATCGCCGACCCTGCTGGGCGGCGAGTGGGCAGCGGCGGCAGTACGGTGTACTGCCTGATGGAGGTGTTCAACCGCGAGCGGGATCGCGGGCGCGGCGGCGCCGTCGAAGAGGTGCTGCGCGGCCGGCGCATCCTGATTCTTCACGCCGGGGGAGATTCCAAGCGGCTTCCGGCCTACGGGCCCTGCGGGAAGATCTTCATGCCGCTGCCCGGCGAGACCCACAACGCGCTCGGAAGCACGCTGTTCGACCGCGTCGCGCCGGGCTTTCTGGCGCTGCCGCCGGCTTCCGGCGCCGCGGGCCAGGTCGTGATCGCCTCCGGAGATGCCCTGCTCCTGTTTGACGCCTCCGCCGTCCAGTTCCAGGCAAGCGGCATGACCGCCCTGGGCTGCCTTGCCACGCCCGAAGAGGCGGCGCGGCACGGGGTCTTCTGCCTGGCGCGCGACGGGGCCGTGCGCCTCTTTCTTCAGAAACCCTCGCTCGCGGAGCAGGCGGCATGCGGCGCCGTCGACCGCTATGGCCAGACGGTTCTCGATATCGGCGCGATGAGCCTCGACGCCTCCGCGACGGCGGCTCTTCTGAAAGCCTGCGGCACGGTCCCGGACGCCGCCGGGAAGCTGGCCTGGACCGACTCGATGCAGACGGCGATCCTCGAGCGCGGCCTCGACCTCTACCGCGAGATCTGCTGCGCCATGGGGCAGGAGGCGGACCTGGCTCACTACCTCCGCGCGGCGCGTTCGAGCGGCTCCACGTGGGAGCCGGAGGCGCTCGCGCAGCTCTTCGCCGGGCTGCGCGAGATCCCCTTTCAGGTCCAGGTGCTGGCGCGATCGCGCTTCCTGCACTTCGGCGCCACCAGCGAGCTGGTCTCGAGCGGCCTGGGCCTCATCCGTCACGACACCGGCGCGGTTCCAGCCTCCAGCCGGGTCTCGATAAACAACGAGGTCACGGACGGCGCTGCGGTCTCGGAGTCCGACTCCTGGGTGGAGGGTTGCCGGATCGCCGCGCCCCTCGAGCTGGGCGGGCGGAACGTAGTCGTCGGGGTGGATGTCGATCAGCCGCTGCGGCTGGCAGACGGGGCGTGCCTGGATGTGCTTGCGGGCCGCGATCACCGCGGCGAGTCGGTCTGGTTCGTGCGTTGCTATGCCGTAAATGACACCTTCAAGGACGCCGCCAGCGGCGCGCTGTTCTGCGGGCGGCCTCTTTCGGACTGGCTGACGCTGGCTGGCCTGGCGCCGGAGGACGTCTGGGACGCCGGGGTGCCTGCCCAGGATCGCACTCTCTGGACCGCGCACGTGTTTCCCGCCGAGAGAGAACACGCCGGCTACCGGCGCTGGCTGTGGATGTTCGATCTGGCCCACGCCACCGAGCCGGAGAAGCGCGCCTTGCGCTCCGCCGAGCGTTACAGCGCCGCCGAGATCGCGTTGCTGGCCGATCAAGACGCTTTCCACCAGCGGCGGGCCGCGATTCGCGCGCAGGAGCTCGGCCGGCGACTGCCCCAGATGTTCCGGCCCGACAGCCGCTTTTCGGCCGAGGACCTGGCTTTCTGCCTGAGGCACGCACCGGATCGCGCTGCGCTCGTCTCGGAGTTGCTCGCCACCGCCCGGCGCTTCTCCGAGCTAGCGGACGGCGCGCTGGAGCACTTCGGCTTCTGCCGCATGATCCATTCGCTGGGCTCAGCCATCTCCGCGCTCCCCGGCGCCGGGGGGCCGCTGGCGGAGCTGCTGCCGGGCCTGGATGGCAAGCTTCCCGCGGGCAGCGCAGCCTGGCTCGAAGCCGCCTCGCTGTCCGTCCAGGGGGGCGCGCCGGCAATGGAGTGGAGCGACCGCCTGCACGCGGCCGCCTTCGACCGGCTGAACCAGGCGATCCTGGAGACGCGTTGCGAGGCCGGCGTGCGGCCGCGCAACGCGCTGCGCCCGGATGAGACCATCTGGGGCCGTGCGCCGGCGCGCGTGGAGCTGGCCGGCGGCTGGACCGACACCCCGCCCTACACGCTGGAGTACGGCGGCGACGTCGTCAACTCGGCCATCAACCTCAACGGCCAGCCCCCGATTCACTGCTATTGCCGCGTGGTCGACGAGCCGGTCATCCGGCTCAGCTCCATCGATGGCGGGCATCACGTCGAGGTCACCACGCTCGACGAGTTGCTCGATTACCGGCGGCCGGAGAGCGGCTTCGCCCTGGCCAAGGCCTCGCTGGCCATATCCGGATTCTCGCCCGATCCGGACCTCTGGCCGGAGGGCATCAGCCTGCGCGGCATGCTCGAGGACTTCGGCGGCGGCATTGAGCTGACGACTCTGGCCGGCATCCCCAAGGGCAGCGGCCTGGGAACGTCGAGCATCCTGGGCACGGTCGTCCTGGCGGTCGTGCGGCGCATGATGGGCCGCATGCCGAGCCAGCGCGAGTTGTTCCACGACGTGCTGCGGCTGGAGCAGGCCATGACTACCGGAGGAGGCTGGCAGGACCAGATCGGCGGCGGAGTCGGGGGAACCAAGATCACCCGCACCGAACCCGGTCCTATCCCCGACCCCAAAATCCGCTACCTTCCCGACGACCTGATCGATCCGAAGCTGAACGGCGGCTGCACGCTGCTCTACTACACCGGCCTCACACGCCTGGCGAAGAACATCCTCCAGCAGATCGTCGGCGGATTCTTCGACCGCAACCGCCGAATCATGGCGGCGCTAGAGGAAGAGCACCGCGTAGCGCGCGCGCTGGCCGAGGCGATGAGCTTGAAGGACGCCGCCGCGTTCGGCGGCTACGTCGACGCCGCCTGGGAACTCCACAAGACGCTTTGCGGCGCCGTCACGAACCAGACCATCGAGCGCCTGCTCCGGATGGTGCGGCCCTTCGTCTATGGAATGCGGATCTGCGGCGCGGGCAGCGGCGGCTTCCTGCTGATGATCGCGAAGTCGCCCGAGGATGCCGCCCGCATCCGCCAGATGCTCGAGCGCAAGCCCCTCAACGACCGCGCCCGGTTCTTCGACTTCGAGATCAATCACGCGGGGCTGGAAGTCACCACCTGCTGATTGCCGTCTCTCAATGCGCTACGCTCTGATGCTGGCGGGCTATTCCGGAGCGCGCCAGTGGCGCGGGAGGTTCCTATGAAGGCTACTCCAGCCCTATTGTGGGCCACTCTGCTAACGGCCGCCACCGTGTTTGCCCAGCCGGCGGTGAGGATTCACGTCGATGCCGCCATAAAGACGGGGCCGCTCCGGCCCGCCTGGAGCTTCTTCGGTTACGACGAGCCGAACTACACCTACATGCAGTACGGCCGGAAGCTCCTGGGGGAACTCTCGGCCTTGAGCCCGGCGCCGGTCCACATCCGCTGCCACAACCTGCTGACCTCGGGCGACGGCACGCCCAGCCTCAAATGGGGGTCCACGAACGCCTATACCGAAGATCCCTCCGGCCGGCCCGTGTACGACTGGAAGATCCTGGACCGGATCTTCGACACCTTCCGCGAGACGGGCGTCAAGCCGCTGGTCGAGATCGGATTCATGCCCGAGGCGCTCTCGAGCGGCCCGCCGCCCTACAGGATGCAGTGGCCGGAGCAGTTCTCGACGGGGTGGGCCTTCCCGCCGAAGGACTACCGGAAATGGGCGGAGCTGGTCCATGGCTGGGTTCGGCATGCCGTGGAGCGCTACGGACGCCAGGAGGTCGAGACCTGGTACTGGGAACTGTGGAATGAGCCGGACATCTCCTACTGGCGGGGCACGCCGGAAGAGTACTTCCGGCTGTACGACTTCACGGCCGACGCCGTGAAGCGCGCTCTGCCCACCGCCCGCATCGGCGGACCGCACAGCACCGGTCCGGCAAACCCGAAGGCCGCCGAGTTCCTCCGCAGCTTCCTCGAACATTGCGTCCGCGGAAGGAACTACGCGACCGGCGGCGTGGGCGCGCCGCTGGATTACATCGGCTTCCACGCCAAGGGAAGTCCGGCGATGGTTGGCGGGCGCGTCCGTATGGGAATCCGAGAGCAGGCGCTCAGCGTTGCCCGGGGGTTCGAGATCATCGCCTCATTTCCGGAGCTGCGTGGCAAGCCGGTGATCATCGGCGAGTCCGACCCGGAGGGGTGCGCCGCCTGTTCGGCCAGGTCCCATCCCCAGAACGCATACCGCAACGGACCGCTCTACGCCTGCTACACCGCGGCGATGTTCAAACACACGCTCGACCTGGCGGAGCGCTATGACGCGAACCTGGAAGGAGCCGTAACCTGGGCCTTCGAGTTCGAGGGCCAGCCGTACTTCGACGGCTTCCGGACACTGGCCACCAACGGCATCGACAAGCCCGTGCTGAATGTCTTCCGCATGTTCGGGTTGATGGGCCCGGACCGGCTTAAGGTTGAGAGCGACGGCGCCGTGCCGCTGGACGCGGTTTTGCAGGCGGGCGTCCGCGAGCGGCCGGACATCAACGCCCTGGCAAGCCGGGGCGAGCGCGAGGTCTCGGTGCTGGTCTGGAACTACCACGACGACGACACGCTGGCCCCGGATGCGGCCGTTCGGTTGGCCGTGTCCGGGATACCCGCCTCGGCGCGGCGGGTCCTCATGCGCCACTTCCGCATCGACGAGCGGCACAGCAACGCCTACACGGTGTGGAAGGAGCTCGGCTCGCCGCAATCACCTTCGCCGGAGCAGTACGCGTGGCTGGAAGCCGCCGGGCAGCTCGAGCTGCTCGAGTCGCCGCGCTGGCTGTCGAGCAGCGGCGGCCAGCTCGAGGTCGGTTTCAGACTGCCGCGGCAGGCCGTCTCGCTGATTCAGTTCTCCTGGTGAGGCGCAGGCCGCCGGCCTCCGCTCAGGCCGCCCCGGGCGCCCGCCGCACCCTCACCCGCGAGCCGACGAACCCGAAGTAGGCAATGAACACATAGCACGCCAGGGGCACCAGCATTGCCAGGGCCATGCTCTTGGTGGCGTCGGAAACCAGGCCCATCAGCGGAGTTAAGGCTGCCCCGCCGACGATGGCCATGACGATCATCGAACTGCCCAGCTTGGTATTGGGGCCAAGCTCCTTGAGCCCCAGCGCGAAAATCGTCGGGAACATCAGCGACATGAAGAAGCTGCTCAGGAAGATCGCCCAGACTCCAACCCAACCGGGGCGTGCCACGCCGATGCCCACCAGCAGTATGTTGACCAGGCTGTAGATCCCCATCAGGATCCGGGGCTGAATGTATTTCATGAGGACCGTGGAGGAGAACCGGCCTACGAGAAAAGCCACCAGCGTCCCGGTGAGGAAGTACCCCGCCACCTTCTCCGGCTGGCCGGTGTAGCTCTGCACATACTGGATGAAGTAGCTCCAGGTACCCACCTGCGCGCCGACGTAGAAGAATTGCGCGAGCACAGCTTGAATGAAATGTGGATACTTGAACAGGTCCTTGAACCTGCCCTTGCCCTCGCCGGGTTCGGATGAGCCCTCGCCCGCGATCTCCGGGAACTTGGTACGGATCATCAGCAGCGCCCAGGCGAAGACCACGCAGGCGAGAACCAGGTACGGAGTGATGACCCGCATGGTCTCGTGCTGCAAGTACTGCTGGTAGGTACCGGCGGCCTTCCTTATGGCGATTTCCTGGTGGCTCAATTCAATGCCCGAGAAGATGAATACGGTGCCAATCAAAGCCCCGCTGATGGCTCCGAACGGGTTGAAGGCCTGGGAAAAGTTCAGCCGCCTTTCCGAGCTCACCGGATCGCCGAGCTGGGCGATGAAGGAGTTCGCTCCCGTCTCCAGGAACGCCAGCCCGCTGGCGATGACGAACAGGGCGAACAGGAAGAAACCATACTTCCCGACGACCGCGGCGGGCCAGAACAGAACTGCGCCCGCGCTGTAAAGGAACAATCCCGTGACCAGGCCGGCCTTGTAACTGTACTTGCGCATGATCAGAGCGGCCGGCATGGATAGCAGGAAGTAACCCATGTAGAATGCCGACTGGAGCAGCCCGGCCTTGAAACGTGTGATCTCGAACGACTTCATGAACTGCTTGATCAGCACGTCGTTAAGGTTGTTGGGAATGCCCCAGAAGAAGAACAGGGCCGTCACCAGGAGAAAGGGCAGCAGGTGCTCACGGGCAAACAGCCTGTGCTCACCGGAGGATCGCTTCTCTGGTCTTGAGGTCTGTGCGAGATGGGAGGTCATAGTCATGGCCGGCGCCGCCGTCAGAAGCTCGCCGGGGCTGTCGCGAGCGAATTCGTCATTGTACCCCGGCGGGCGCTCCGGCGCAGCGGCGTGCGTGTGAGACGGGCAACCACGGCGGGGCGGTATATTGTAGCGTTAACCATTCCACGCGATGACGTCTCCAACCGATGTGCCGGTTTCCGCGGGAGCGCTTCGGCTGACCCCCTCTTTCCGCGAGAAGGTCTGGGGAACCACGGACCTCGCTCCCTGGTTCCCGCCCAGTCAGAACCGCATCGGCGAGGTATGGTTCCTCTCACCGGCGGGCCCGCTGCCGATCCTGGTGAAGTTCATCTTCACTTCCGAGCGGCTCTCCGTGCAGGTACACCCGGACGACGAGTACGCCCGGCGGCGGGAAGGCTCGCCGGGAAAGACCGAAATGTGGTACGTGTTGCGCGCGGAGCCGGGCGCTTCGATTGCCGTCGGCCTGCGGGAGACGGTCCCGCGCGACAGGCTGCGCCAGTTGGCCCTCAGCGGCGAGATCGAGCGTTTTCTGAACTGGATTCCCGTCGCCCCGGGCGACACCATCCTGACGCCCGCCCGGACCATCCATGCCATCGGCGCTGGTTTGGCGCTGTGTGAGATCCAGCAGCAATCCGACGTCACCTACCGGCTCTACGACTACGGCCGGCCGCGCGAGTTGCACCTGGACCGGGCGATCGAGGTCGCCAGCCTGGAACCGCACTCGGGCAAGAGGGCGCCGGTCATACTGGCCGGCGGCGTTCGCCGGCTGGCTTCCTGCGCGCACTTCGTGACCGACGAACTGGAGCTGGCGGCGCCCCTCGAGTATCGGCCCGACCTCGAGCGCCTCCACATCCTGGTTGTGCTGGAGGGCGCCGGCCAGATCGGCGCGGCGCGATTCCGGGCCGGCGAGGCCTGGATGGTTCCTTCCGGCGCGGCTCCATTTTCGCTTCGGCCGGAGCCGATTTGCCACCTGCTCCGGACTTACGTGCCGTAATATCGATAATAAGGGAACACACGTCATGCTCAAAACGGGGATCCTGAATCCAGACATCAACTCCCTGCTCAGCCGCATCCGGCACACCAACACGCTGGTCATCGTCGACCGTGGCTTTCCCTTCTGTCCGCAGATGGAGACCGTGGACATCTCCCTGGTAGACGACATCCCGAAAGTTCTGGATGTGCTCCGTGCCGTCCGCCGCAATTTCGTCATCGCCAAGGTGTTCATGGCCCGGGAGTTCCAGCTCGGCAGCGACGCCGCCACGCAACGGGCCTTCGAGGATGCTTTGGAAGGGATTCCCGTGATGCTGGAGCCGCACGCCGAGTTCAGAAAGCGCGTGCCGCAGGCCATCGGCCTGATTCGCACAGGCGACACCGTACAGTACGCCAACATGATCCTGGAGTCGGGCTAGAGAGCACTGCGCTCCGCGAAGCCGGGTAGGGCGGCTCTCCAGAGCGGCCGCCGGGCCCCCAGGCCCGGCCTGGCCGAACCGGAGGGTTCGCGGCGCGTTCCAGCCCTGCCGCGCGGTCAGCGCCGAAAACGGGGACGCGGACATGCCTCCGACCTGCGGTTCTGGTTTCCGCGGGCCCAACCCCCGGGGAAATAGAATAGTCTGCATGCTTCTTCGACTCGCCGCGTGCCTGCTCGTTGCCGCACTGCCGGCCTCATTCGCGCAAACCGCCACGCCAGCGTCGCCGGCGACCGGTGAGCCGCCCGCGTCATGGATTGACCCCGATACCGGACACCGTGTCATCCGCCTCACCAGCGAACCCGGCAGCGCCAGCCTGTACTTCAATCAGAACGGCTACACTGCCGACGGCAAGAAGCTGGTCTACACAACGCCGCAGGGAATCTCGGTTCTCGATCTGACCACTCGTCAGGCCAGACAGGTGGTTCAGGGGCGCGCGCGCCTCATCGAGGCGGGCCGCAAGACCCAGCGAGTTTATTACGTCCGGGACGGAGCCGCGTTCTTCACCGACCTCGATACGGGAGAGACGCGCAGGCTCGCCACCCTGCCGCGTCGCGGTTCCATCGCCACGGTCAATGCCGACGAGACTCTGCTTGCCGGCGCCTACATCGAAAACGGCGGGCAGGACTACCGCGGCAACCCCGCGCAGCAGACGCAGCCTCTCGATCAGCCCAGAAACAAGGAGCCGATGATGGAGCGGCGCTGGGCCGCCCGCCTCCCGATGGGCCTCTTCACCGTCAACGTCCAGACCGGAGAGATCAAGACCATCCACAAAAGCAACGATTGGCTCAACCATCTGCTGTTCTCTCCCACCGACCCGACCCTGCTCATGTTCTGCCACGAAGGGCCTTGGCACAAGGTCGATCGCATCTGGACCATCCGAACCGACGGGACTCAGCTCAGGAAGATTCACGCGCGAACGATGGCGATGGAGATCTTCGGGCACGAATTTTGGAGCGCCGACGGGACCACCATCTGGTACGATCTGCAGACGCCGCGGGGCGAGGATTTCTGGGTCGCGGGCTACAATATCGGCGCCGGCGGCCGGACCTGGTATCACCTCGAACGCAACGAATGGTCGATCCACTTCAACGTGTCGCGTGACGGCAGGCTCTTCTGCGGCGACGGCGGCGATCCGGGACAGGTCGCGCGCGCGCCCGACGGCCAGTGGATCTACCTGTTCCGCCCCGAGCTCATCCCCAATCGCGGCATTGAGGACAATGGCTTCGTCCAGCCGGGCGTGCTCCGCGCCGAGCGCCTGGTGAACATGTCGCGGCACCAGTACCGCCTGGAGCCTAACGTCAGCTTCACGCCCGACCAGAAGTGGGTGGTCTTCCGCTCCAACATGTTCGGGCCCGTCTATGTCTTCGCCGTCGAGGTCGCCAAGGCCGCCGTCAACTAGCCCGCGCCACAACGCGGCGCCGGCAGCCGCCCAGCAGTGCGGTTAGCGCCGTGCCTCAGTCGAACACCACGGTCTTGTTGGCGTAGACCAGGATGCGGCGCTCCAGGTGCCAGCGCACCGCGCGCGAGAGCACCATCCGCTCCAGGTCGCGCCCCTTCTGGATCAGGTCCTCCAAACGGTCGCGGTGCGAAACCCGCATCACGTCCTGCTCGATAATCGGCCCGTCGTCGAGCGCCTCGGTCACGTAGTGGCTCGTCGCCCCGATCAGTTTCACGCCGCGCTGGAACGCCGCGTGGTACGGCTTGGCTCCGCTGAAGGCCGGCAGAAACGAGTGGTGCACATTGATGATGCGCTGCGGGTAGCGCGCCACGAAGTCCGGCGAGACGATCTGCATGTACCGCGCCAGCACCACCACGTCCACGCCGCTCTCATCCAGAAGCTCCATCTGCCGCCGCTCGGCTTCCGCCTTATTCCCCGCTTCCACGGGGACGTGGTGGAAAGGGATGCCGTAAAACTCCGCCAGCGGTCGCGCCTCCTCGTGGTTGCTCAAGATCAGCGGGATCGAGCAGGCCAGCTCGCCGATTTGGTGACGGTGCAGCAGGTCCACCAGGCAATGCAGGTAGCTCGAGACGAAGATCGCCATCCGGGGACGCGCCGAGGAGTACTCGATGCGCCAGCGCATGGCGAGCCGCTCGGCAATCGGCCGGAAGCGTTCCTCCAGCTCTTCCCGCCCCAGGTCGAACTCCTCCAGAGCCCACTCCACCCGCATGAAGAACAGGCCCAGCTCCTGGTCCTGGTGCTGGTCGGCGTGGACGATGTTCGCCCCATGCTCGTACAGAAAATCGGCGATGGCCGCCACCAGTCCCTTGCGGTCGGGGCAGTCAATCAGCAGGATCGCGGTGTTCTTGTCGTTTTTGATGGTCGGACCTCAGAATCAGTTTACCCGGCTCTAGCCGGCATTTCTAACCAGCGATCTGCCGCGGCGCGCGATAGGGCCGCATCCCCTCAAGTTGCGCTCGGCCGGCCGCCCCGCCGCTGTCACTGGCCGAGCAGGAACTGCACGTCGATTTGAGTAACCACCTCCACCGGCTCGCCATTGAGGAGGGTCGGCTGATATTGCCAGGTCCTGACAGCCTCCTGCGCGGCGGGAACCAGGAGCGGGTGGCCGCTGACGAGCTGCAGATTCCGGACCGTCCCGTCGGCGCCGATGACGGCTGTGAACCTCACCACGCCTTGAATGCGCGCCTGCCTGGCGAGCGGCGGATAGACGGGGTCAACACGGCGGATCAGTCTAGCCTGCTGAACGTTGCCGCCTACCCGGATGCGCTGAACTTCCCTCCGTGTCTCTCGCCTGGGAGGTGGAGGAGGTGGTGGCTCAGTAGGAACCCCGCCGATGATGCCGCCTATCACCCCGCCAGGCGCGCCCCCGGGAACCCCTCCGGAAACGCTGCCTATCACGCCCCCCACAACGCCACCCTCGAACTCGGGGTAAAGGAGTCGGCCACAGGCGGACTGCCCCCCGCCCCGCCTGACACCTCGCGAGAGGCTACGCGCCTCGCCGGCGTGTTGTCCGTTCGGGAACAGCCGCAAGTAGTCTCCTGGAGCTTGGAAAACACCCACATACACCAGCCAGGCGAAGTCCTCATCCTGCCGCGTGAGCGAGGGATCGTGTTCCAGCACCTGGCAGAGGGACCGCTTGGCAGCCTCGGTGCTATCCGGGCCCGCGGGTTCACTGGGTTTCATCGTGGCCAGCACTTGCACCGCGGCTTTGATTTGCTGGACGTTCTCCTGCCAGCGCCCGAACGCCTGCGACAAGTACAGCGAGGCTAGTTCCGCGTCATTCTGTTGCGCGCAGGTCCTGGCCCCATCAATCAGGAATTCGACAAAGCGGCCACCGCCGGCGGGTTCCACCGGGGCCGCCGTCCTAACGAGCCCAAGCGCCTTGGCCCGTTCTCCGCGGTCGAGCTGCGCTTTGGCGGTCTTCACAACCCAATCCACAATCGCCGGGGCAAGTTGCGGGTCCACGTTCACGGCCTTCTGGAGATAGCCGCGGAGCCGCTCGTCAATCCCGAGGCTCGGGTCATCGGCCACCGCGCTCCGCGGCACGATTCGGAACGCTGCCGCCGGAGGAGGTGGCGGTGGTGGAGGAGGAGGGGCGATGGGAGGAGGGGCGGCGGGAGCAGGCGCCTCAGACAGGTCGCCGGAGTGAATGGGTTTAATGCGCCCCTCGAACCAGCGTCTGCCAGTGTCAAAGTACAGCCGCGCGACCCGGGGCTTCAGTTTCGGGTCGATTTCGCCAGCCATCTCCAGCCTGCGGTCCCCTTCCTCCGTGCGGCCCGCCAGCAACAGCGCCTTGCCGGCCAGCAAGTGCGCTTCCGCGTCGTTCGGGTTCCGTTGGAGCATCTGGGTCAACAGGCGGTCGGCGCTCTCGTAGTCCCCGGCGTCAATCATTACCTCGGCACGGCGCAGGTTCCGCCCGCGGCAGCCCAGCAAGGCGAGCGTCAGCGAGGCAATCGCCGCCAACTTTACAATTCGGCTCATCTTGTTACTCCCCTGGGGAGAGAGAATACCACCATCGCAGACTCTACAGAAGCGCCCGCGGCTGCCTACTTCCCGATGCAGAACGTCGAGAAGATGCGGTCTAAGATGTCCTCGGCGGTCGTGGCGCCGGTGATGCCGTCGATGGCCTGCAGCGCGCCGTAGAGATCCAGCAGCAGCATCTCGTGCGGAATCCGCCCCTCCACCGCGCCGCGCGCCTTCTGGAGCGCCCCCAACGCCTCCTCCAGCAGCCGCTCGTGCCGGATGCTGGTGATGAACCCGGCCTCCTGCTCAATCCCCCCCGGCGCGACCGCCTCGATGATTCTTCGCCGCAGCTCGGCAACGTTCTCGCCTGTGAGCGCCGAAACCAGCAGGGCGCCCGGCGGCGGCTCGGCCCTCCGCTCGAGGTCGCACTTATTCGCCACCACCAGGCGCCGCCCCTGCCCTCCGGCCCGCTCGATCAGCTCGGCGTCGGCCGTCTCCAGAGGCGCCGAGACGTCCACGACTACCAGCGTCAGGTCCGCGTCCGCCATGGCCTGGAAGCTGCGCTCCACCCCCAGCGTCTCCACCCGGTCCTGCGCGGCGCGGATGCCGGCCGTGTCCACGAACCGAACCGGGATGCCTTCGAGCGAGGCGGTCTCCGAGACCAGGTCGCGCGTCGTCCCGGGAGTCTCCGTCACGATGGCGCGCTCCTGCTCCAGCAGCCGGTTGAACAGGCTGCTCTTGCCCACGTTCGGCCGCCCTACAATCGCCAGGTTCAGCCCCTCGTGCACCAGCTTGCCGTAAGCGAAGCTGGCCGCCAGCTCAGAGACGCCGCGCGCCACCGGCTCCAGGCGCGCCAGGATCTCCGCGTCGCTCGCCACCGGGACGTCGTCCTCGGCGAAGTCGATGCCCGCCTCCAGCAGCGCGATCAGCTCGATGAGCTGGTTCTTCACCGGCGCCAGCCGCCGCGAGACCGACCCCTCGGCCTGCCGCGCCGCCACCCGCGCCTGGTAGAGCGTGGTGGCCTCGATCAGGTCGCGCACCGCCTCGGCCTGCGGCAGGTCGAGGCGGCCGTTCAGAAACGCGCGCAGCGTGAACTCGCCCGGCTCGGCCAGCCGCGCCCCGGCCTGGCAGGCCTGCGCGACCGCGCAGCGCAGGATCACCGGCGAGCCGTGGCAGGAGATCTCGACCACGTCCTCGGCCGTGTAGGAGCGCGGGCGCTCGAAGAAGGTCACCACCACCTGGTCGATCGCCCCGCCGTCCGGGCCGCGCAGCTCGGCCAGCGCCGCCTCCCAGCTCTTCCACTGGTGGCGGCCGCCCAGGCGCAGGACTCGCTCCGCCAGCGTGCGCGCCTCCCGCCCGGAGATGCGCACAATGCCCAGCCCGCCGCGCCCCGGCGGCGTCGATACCGCGACGATGGTGTCCCTGAATTGCACGGGTCGCTAGCCCGATCTTCTCACACCCTCCGAAGCGAAGCGCCGCGCGAGGCTCAGCTACGGGATGCGGCCGCTCACTGAACGTGCGGCACGGTCACGGTGTACACCCACTCACAGAACTGCGACCGGAAGGGAGCGGTTGGCTCATGAAACAACGCATCGCCGCTGCGCCGAAGGCGCGCCGCCCGCGCGGCTGGCGCCACACCCTCTCAGGCCCAGTAAGCCACGCCGGGCTTCTCGCGGATCACCAGGTTCTGCAGGAACTGGGCTGCCTTGCTGAGCCCTTCCTCGGCCGACATCAGGCTGTCCTCGTGCTCGATCGACAGCACGTAGTCGTAGCCGTACATTCGCAGGGTGGAGATGAACTCGCCCCACCAGTCCGCGCCGTGGCCGTAACCCACCGTGCGGAAGATCCACGCGCGGTTCTTCTCGTCGGTGTACTTCTTGGTGTCCAGCACGCCGGTCTTGGGAAGGTTGTACCCGTAGATCTGGCTGTCCTTCGCGTGCACGTAGAAGATGGCTTCGCCCAGGATGCGCACCGCCGCGATAGGGTCGATGCCCTGCCAGAACAGGTGGCTGGGATCGAAGGTGGCGCCGAGATTTGGGCCGCAGGCCTCGCGCAGCCGCAGCAGCGTCTCCGGGCTGTAGACCACAAACCCGGGGTGCATCTCCAGCGCGATCTTCACGCCGTGGTCGGCGGCGAGCTGGGCGCGCTCCTTCCAGTACGGGATCACCTTCTGCTCCCACTGCCAGGCGAGGAGCTCCCGGAAGTGCGGCGGCCAGGCGCACGTCACCCAGTTCGGGTACTTGGCACTGTCGCTATCGCCCGGGCAGCCGGAGAAATCGACGACGACGGGCACGCCGAGCTTCTCGGCCAGCAGGATCGTCCGCCGGTTGGTCTCCTGGTTCGCGCGCGCGATCTCCGCATTGGGATGCAGCGGGTCGCCGTGACAGCTCAGCGCGCTGATCTTGATGCCTTGGTCCGCGATCGTACTCTGGAATGCTTCGAGCGCCCGGGGGTCCTCCAGCATCGACAGCTTACAGTGTGGGTCGCCGTTGTAGTTCCCGGTGCCCAGCTCCACGGTGCTGATGCCGAGGGCCTGCAGCCTCGCGATGACCTGGTCGAGAGAAAGGTTGGCCAGCAGGGCCGTGAATACGCCGAGTCTCATCGCTGTTCCTCCTTGGTGGGGATTCTTGAAGCCAGTGAACAGAATATCATCCGCCGCGCAGGGCCGGAGGCTGCAGCCGTGGCCAGCGCGGCCTTCGCTTTGTGGCGCGAACTTTGCCGTCGTTTGGCATCCGCAATCGGACAGTTTGCAGCGTCGGCTTCAGCCGACGTCGTTGTGGCGCGAGCTTTGCCGTCGTTTGGCATCCGCAATCGGACAGCTTGCAGCGTCGGCTTCAGCCGACGTCGTTGTGGCGCGAGCTTCAGCTTGCAGCGTCGGCTTCAGCCGACGTCCGCTGCGACAACCGCCGCGGCGGCTTACGGACGGATTACGGCCACCGCTTCCCCGGACCGCTCGGCCCCGCGGCGCGGTATACAATGAGCCTCAACAGGAAAGACCCATGAAGAAGAACGCAAGCGCTTCTCGCGGCCGGCGAGCCTTCCTGCGCGCCTCGGCAGGCGCCCTCCTGGGCGCGTCGCTCTGGAAGGCCGACACGCTGGAAGCCGCCGTCCAGAACGTCAACACCAACTCGAAGCCGTCCCAATTGAGAATCACTGACCTGCGCGTCGCCACCCTGGCGTGCGCGCCGATGACCTGCCCCGTCATCCGCATCGACACCAACCAGGGCCTTTACGGCCTCGGCGAGGTGCGCGACGGCGCCAGCCCGACTTACGCGCTCATGCTCAAGAGCCGCATCCTGGGCCAGAACCCCTGCGACATCGACCGGATCTTCCGGAAGATCAAGCCATTCGGCGGGCAGGCGCGGCAGGCCGGCGGCGTCTGCGCCATCGAGATGGCGCTCTGGGATCTGGCCGGCAAGGCTTACGGCGCACCCATTTATCAGATGCTCGGCGGCAGGTTCCGCGACCGCATCCGCTGCTACGCCGACACCACCGAGTCGCACGATCCCAAGCTTTACGGCCAGCGGCTGAACGAGCGGGCCAAGCAGGGCTTCACCTGGCTCAAAATGGATCTCGGCATCGACCTGCTGGAGGGCATCCCGGGTGCCCTCACCAGCCCCGCCGGAACCGACCTGACCGGGGGCGGCATGGTTCCGCACCCGTTCACCGGCATCGAGCTCACGCCCAAGGGCGTCGAGATCATGAGCGACTACGTCGGCGTCGTGCGCGAGCAGGTGGGCATGGAGATCCCGCTCTGCGCGGACCACTTCGGCCACATCGGCGTGAACTCAGCGATCCGGCTCGGCAAGGCGCTCGAGAAATGGAACCTGGCCTGGCTCGAGGACCTGATCCCCTGGCAGTATACCGACCTGCTGAAGCAGATCGCCGACGCGGTGGACATCCCCATCCTGACTGGCGAGGACATTTACCTCAAGGAGCCCTTCCAGGAGCTGTGCCGCCGGCACGCCGTGGATATCATCCACCCCGATCTGGCCACCGCGGGCGGCATCCTGGAGACGCACAATATCGGCGACATGGCGCAGGATTACGGCGTGCCCATGGCCATGCACATCGCCGGCAGCCCCATCGCCAGTCTGGCCTCGGTCCACTGCGCCGCCGCGACGGAGAACTTCCTGGTGCTCGAGCACCACTCCGTCGACGTACCCTGGTGGAGCGAGGTGGTCGAGGGTGTCGAGAAGCCCATCGTCCAGCGCGGCTACATCGCTGTGCCGGACGCCCCCGGCCTCGGCATCACCCTCAACGACGAGGTTTTCAAGCAGCACCTGCTCCAGCCGGGCTACTTCGAACCCACGCCTCAGTGGAACAACGAGCGCTCCTGGGACCGGCCCTGGAGCTGAGCCGCTGACAGACTAGCCCGCTTTTCGGTGGTGGGTCAGTTTCCGGATGCGCCGTCAACCGACCGGAATGTTCACGTTATGCGCGACAGATCATCGGTAAACGCTGGGCGACTGCCCTTGAGGAATTCCAACCTGCTCCGCTGTAGACGGCCAGTTCCGGTAAGTTGCGGCCGGCCCGCCCGGCCGGCTCGCCCGTGAGCCGATAAAGGGACCAACGAGGGATCGCTCGCACGCTGATCGTACCGGGATGCTGATCGCAGCTCTCTGCGATTTCCTCTCCCCGGTTCCCCTGTAGCCCGTCCCCGGCTTGCCCCCTGCCCGCTCATGGCGGTATTCAGCCCGCTCACAAGAAAAGGAGAGGGAAGTAAACTGTTCGCCAGCGAAGATGGAATATCAGGATCTCAAGATATGCGCAGTCTCCTATTCTTGCTGTTCTGCTTGTCAAGCTCGATATATGGCCAGTCCCTGGGCAGTGCGGGCACGATCCGCGGGAAGGTCACCGATCCAAGCGGCGCCGTCGTCGCCGGCGCAGCGCTGAGTCTGTCTAACGATCTGACCCTGTATCGCCGGGAAGCCGAAGCGTCGGCTTCCGGCGAGTTTCAGTTCACCAATGTCCCGCCGAACGTCTACCACCTCCAAGTCGACGCGGCTGGATTCCAGCATTACCACCGTGATCTGACCGTCCGGAGCGTTGTGCCCGTGAACCTGGAAATCGCTCTGGCAATCGAGACGCAACACGCGTCCGTGACGGTGAGCTCAGAGGCGCCGCTGATCGAGACCACGCCATCGGCCCACGCCGATGTCGACAACACGCTCTTTTCGAAGATGCCGACAACCTCGATCGCTTCCGGCCTCAGCGACATCATCACGCTCTCCACTCCTGCCGTGGTGGCGGACTCGGATGGCTTCTTTCATTCGCTCGGCGATCACGCCCAGATGGCCCTTTCGGTCGACAACCAACCCATCACGGATCAGCAGGGAAGCCTCTTTTCCACGCAGATTCCGTTGAATGCCATTCAATCCATCGAGGCGGTTTACGGGGGTACTCCGGCCGAGTACGGCGACAAGACGTCGCTGGTGGTAACTACGGTGACGCGCTCCGGTCTCGGCCAGAAGACGCACGGCAGTTTTTCCGGCGAATACGGCTCTTTCGGAACCGTCAATCAGAAAGCCGATATCGGTTTTGGCAGCGCGAAATGTGGCCAGTTCTTTGCCATGAGCACGTCCCGCTCGGGCCGTTTCCTGGATACCCCCGAATACCGTCCCTTCCATGACGTCGGCAACGACATGAACGTGTTCTCGCGGTCGGACTATCAACCGGATAGTTCCAATATGTTCCACCTGGACATACTGGCCGCCCGGAACTGGTTTCAGATTCCCAACACCATCGATCAGCAGGCCTCCGGGCAGGATCAGAGGCAAGTGGTGCGATCTTTCAGCATTGCCCCCGGTTGGATCCATGTATTCAATGCCTCTACCACGCTGGCGGTGAATCCGTTCGTGCGTCAGGATCTCGTCGACTACTATCCGAGCGCCGATCCCTTTGCGGACCAGCCAGGCACGCTTCGCCAGACCAGGAGGCTGACCAATCTCGGTCTGAAGACCGACCTCAACTATCTGCATGGGCGCCATAATGCCAAGTTTGGGGCGCAGATCACGCACACCCTCCTGACGGAGCAGTTCAGCCTCGGGCTGACCGATCCAACCTTTAACCCCGTCTGTCTCGACGCCAATGCTGGTCCCGTGCTGAATCCGGGGTTGATCAATCCAGACCAGTGCCAGAGTGCGGGGTTTCAGGCCAATCCGAATCTCTCACCCGGGCTCGTCCCTTATGACCTCACCCGGGGCGGCTCCCTGTTCCAGTATCGAGGCCATGCCGACATCCGGCAGCAGGCGTTTTATGGACAGGACGGCATCAGCTTAGGCAAGCTAACGCTCAACATCGGGTTACGGTTTGACCGCTACGATGGCATCAGCTATGGCACGCAACTCGAACCGCGGTTGGCCGCGTCCTACCTGCTTGCGCCGACCAAGACGGTCATACGAATAGCCTATTCGCATTCTTACGAAACTCCGCTCAATGAAAACCTGGTGCTGTCCTCCGCTACCGGCGCGGGCGGCCTGGCGGCAAATGTCTTCGGGGCCTACGCCAGCGTTCCGCTTAAGCCAGGAATTCGCAATATGTGCAACGCCGGCCTGGAACAGACTCTTGGTTCGCATTTCGTGTTTGAAGGCGACTATTTCTGGAAGTTCACCCGGAACGCGTTTGACCTGGACAATCTCTTCACGACCGCCATCTTCTTCCCCATCGAATGGGACCACTCCAAAATGGACGGCTTCTCGTCGCGGCTATCGCTTCGGCAATACAAAGGTCTGAGCGCGTACACAATGCTGGGGCACACGCGGGCTCGTGTTTTCGGCCCGGAGAACGGCGGCCTGATTTTCGGCAGCCCGGTGGATGTGAGCGTGGTGCGCATCGACCACGATCAGGCGTTCCAGAGCACAACGCACGCACAGTATCAGGTGGGGCAGCATGGCCCTTGGGTGGCGTTCACGTGGCGCTACGACAGTGGCATCGTGTCCGGGGCCGTTCCGGACCTGGCTAGCGCTCTGGGACTGACCGCGGACCAGCAGGCTCAGATTGGCTTCTATTGCGGCAGCCAGGTGGCTACGCCCTCGACTCCGATCACGACCTGCAATGTCCCTTGGCCGAACTGGGGCGCCAAATTGGTGAACATCCCGGCGCCCGGCACGGAGAACGACGATACGAATCCCGCGCGCGTCCGTTCGCGCCATCTGTTCGATGTAGGCGTTGGAAGCGACAACCTGTTCCATACCGAGCGCGTGCGCTGGACGCTCCGCCTCACAGCGCTGAACATCACCAACAAGGTGGCGATGTATAATTTCCTGTCCACCTGCTCGGGCACGCACTTTGTAGCGCCGCGGGCATTTCGTGCGGAGTTGGGTATCGCGTTCTGATGCAGCCCGGGGCTGCTTCCCGCTCACCAAGGAAAACAGCTCGGCCGCCGCCGTCTCTAGCCCTCCCGCGGGTTTTCATTCGTCATCGGCGGGATACTGGGATATACGAAAGACGATGAGTTCAGCCTTGATCAAGAGCCTGATCGTGGATGACGAGCCGATCGCCCGGCGGGTACTGCGCGAGGAACTGGAGCAAGTCCGCGATGTGGAGATCGTAGGTGAGGCCGAGCACGGGCAGGAAGCGCTCCGCAAGATCGCCGCTCTCGAGCCCGACGTCGTCTTCCTCGACCTGCAGATGCCGGGGATGGGCGGCTTCGATGTGATCCGCAAGCTGCAGGGCGGCAAGCTTCCGATCGTCGTGATCGTGACCGCCTACGACCAGCATGCGATCCAGGCCTTCGAAGCGGGCGCCGTGGATTACCTTCTGAAGCCCGTCACGGAGGCCCGCCTTCGCAAGGCGCTCGATCGGGTGCGCCAACTGCATGGGAAGCGCCTCGAGATCGCGGAGAGCCTGGCGCAACTGGCCGCGACCGGCTCCGAACCGCAGGGCACGGTCAAGACGCGGAAGATCGTCGGCCGCAAGGGCGAAGAGTATTTCCTGCTGGATGTCGAGGAAGTGCTGGCGTTTCAGGCCGACGGCGAACTCGTGTGGATTATCACCGGGCAGCAGCGTTTCCTGGCGACGCAGTCGCTCCGTTCGCTGGAAGAACGGCTGAAAGGCCAGCCCTTTCGCCGCGTACATAGGAACGCCCTCGTGAATATCAGTCACGTGCGCAAGATGAGTTCCATGAGCAGCCAACGCTGGCTCTTGACGCTGAACAACGGCCAGGAGTTGATCGTGAGCAAACGGCAGGCGCACGCCGTCCGCGACATGCTGCGATGGTAGGCCTTAGTAGGCGGCCCACAGCCACAACGAGCCCGCTGGCAAGTTTCTTCTGAGCAATCGTGTCCGCACCGCCAATGCTGGGCACGGCGGCGGACTATGGGACCTGTAGTCATCCTTCCGATTCTTGTCGTAGCGGTGTTGATCGCGCTCTTGCTGCTCGCGACCGATCCCGAAGCCGGGGGCGCCCGCGATCGGAGCGACCGCAACAGACAAGACCCGCGCGTGGGAAAATGGTGATGTCCCGCGTGCGGAGTCACCGAGAATGAATTCGGCCGTAACAGAGAGCTACGCCGTGCTGGGCCACGGTTCTTCGCTCCTGAATATGGCCGGGCACTGCACAGGCGCCCTGATCTTCGGCATCTTCCTGTTTCTGCTTGCTCGGGATCGGGCAGGCTCCCGATTGCGCGGCAGCGGCCTCACTTTCGCCGCAGCAGGATTGGCGTTTGCTTGGAACCTTGGCGCTCTGGTGCTGATCGCCATGTCGCCCGGATGGCCGGAATTGGGTTCCGCGGTCGAGTTCCTGAGCTTTGGCAGCCTCAGCATGCTGGCGCCGGTTTTGCTGCATCTCTCTCTGAACCACCGCTGTCCTCTGGCCGTCGCCGGATATCTGGTGGGCGCGGCCGCGGTCGGTCTGCATCTGGTGGAAGCTGTGCTGCATCGGCCGGAGTTTCACGTTTACGCGCTCACTTTGATGGCGATCGGCCTGGGAGTCGTAACCTTGGTGTCGGCGGTTCATCTGGCCGGATCCAGGACCTCGGACCGGCGCGGCCTTGTCCGGCAGATGCTTGGGACCAGTTTGCTCTTCATCTTTATGGGCACTTACCTTCACCTGCGGCTGGAGCACGGGGCGCACACCTGGTCGAACGAGCTTGTTCTTCATCATGCCAGCGTGCCTCTGGCACTGTTCATCATTCTTCACAATCACCGGTTCGTGCTGTTGGACGCGCTGATCAGGTTCTGCGCCAACGCCGTTTTGGCTGGTCTCTTCACCTTCGCGTGCCTGACGCTGATCCGGGCGGGCTCCGTTTCGTTCGCCGGGGAGAGCGCTGGGATGAGCCAGGGCGTCGGGATCTTGGGAATCTGCCTGCTGTTGCTCCTCTTCGCTGTCGCTCGGGAGCGCCTTCAGAAGTTGCTGACCCGAATTGTGTTCAGGCGCGGCGATTCGGCGACGGTGGCTCGGGAACTCCGATCCAAAGCAGCCGATCTCAAGGAGGAACCGGCATATCTTTCTTGGGCGCTGGACCGCATCGCCTCATTCATGCATTCGGACAGGATTCGGACCGGCCCTGAGAATCTGACCGGGAGGTTACAGTCATCCGGCATCGTGGCGCCCGCGCTCTGCACCGATTTGCCTGAACTGCGGAAGTCGCTGGAAGACCGTGGTGTCGAAGTGATCGTCCCTCTACGCTTCTCTGGAACTGAGGTTTTCTTTCTGCTGCTCGGCAGACGGCGAGGCGGTCAGCCGTACCTGAGTGAGGACCTGAACCACTTGGGCCAGTTCGCTACCATCGTGGCGGATCAGGTGCAAGCGTTTCGCGAGGCGGAGCTGCGCCGCTCGGCGGACCGTGCGGAATTGCGCGCTCTACAGGCGCAGATCAATCCCCATTTTCTTTTCAACGCACTAAACACTCTATACGGACTCGTACCTCGGCAGGCAGCGGAAGCGCGCGAGATGGTGGTGAACCTCGCGGATGTCTTCCGATATTTCCTCAGGAATGAGGAGACCACGATTCCACTGGAGGAAGAGCTGCGGATAGTCGAAGCTTACCTCCAGATTGAGACGCTTCGGCTCGGGGCTAAATTGCGAACGGAGATTCAGGTGGATTCCGAAGCCCTCCGAGTTCCGATCCCGATTTTGTCGATACAACCTCTCGTCGAGAACGCCGTGAAACATGGCGTTGCTCCCCATACGGAGGGTGGATTGGTCCGCCTCGCGGTGCGCGCTTCCGCCGGCGGAGTGAATATTCTGGTGGAAGATTCGGGCGCCGGCTTCGGAACCGGCGGTCCAGGGTCCAAAACAGGCGCGGGAGTCGGACTGCAGAACGTGGCGCGGCGCTTGAGACTCACCTATGGGCCGGATGCGGATCTGCGGATTGAAAGCGGCCCGAACGGCACAGTGGTTAGCTTTACAGTCCCGGTCGCGCAGGGGGCTGCCGCACTGCGGTGAGAGCTCGATGTTCCACACTCTGAGCCGGGGGCCCCGCTCTCCAACTCCAGGATCGTCGGCAACTCGGAAACTGACCCACTACGCGTTCTTCTCACCACGACCGTGGCGGGGCGCGATGAGAGGGTCGCAAAAGCACCAAGCGACGCCACAAGGCGCGCTCGCGGCCGGCGCCCGCAGGTCCGTTACGGATCGAGGACGGCGACCAAGCGCAACGCAGTAGATGCGGCCCTATCGCGCGCCGCAGCAGATTGCTGGTGAAACACCCGGGCTAGAACTCGACCATCCACCGCAACCTGCCCCCGAGGCGATACGTTAAATTGAAGTGGCGCCTTTCCGGGGCGCCGAAGGAGCCGTTATGCGCAGCCTCTGGCTGGCCGCCGGTTTGGTCCTCAGCTTCACCGCCGCGGCCCAGCAGAACCAGCCCCCGCTCACTGCGGAGCAGATCATCGAGAAATCCATCGAAGCCTCCGGCGGGCGCGCCCGGATGGCCCGGCTCACCAGCACCTATGCCTCCGGCATGATGGAGTTCACCGGCCCGGGCATGCACGGCAAGATGGAGGTTTACGCCAAGGCGCCGAACAAGCAGCTGGTCGTTATGACGTTCGAGGACCTCGGCGAGCTGAGGCAGGCCTTCGACGGCCAGGTGGGATGGG
>JBEKLJ010000008.1:0-31188 GCA_050010255.1 Bryobacteraceae bacterium | reverse complement strand
AGCAGGTGGACGCAGTCGCCGGTCTTCATCTGCCGGCAGGCTCGCCCGACCGTGCCGACTTCCGTAATCGCGTAGACGGTACAGAGTTCGGCGCCGGCCTTCTCGATCACCGCGCGCTTGGCCTCGGTGAGGGCCTCGCCGGCGACCACGAACATGGTGCCGTGGATGTCCAGTCCCCGTTCCAGAGCCGCCGCGGCCACCCGAACGGCAGAGCTGGTGTAGCTCCTGACCACGCACGCGGCGCCCTCGGCGCGGCGCCGGGCGATCCACATGGCTACAGGGGCAAAGTCGTTTTGAGGAAGGTAGGTGGGAGACGGCGCTCCCGCGCCCAGCAGGTTGCCGAACCAGACCAGGCCTTGCGTCAGCCAGCGGTAGTGGCCCGAGTCGCGCCAAGCTCCTCCGACGGCGAACCAGCGTTCCACCCGGTGTCCCCGCCGGTGAGCCCGCAGGCAGGATCCCAAACCCGTGGTGGAGGGAAGGATCGGCTTCACCTCGATGTGCGGGCGTCCGGAAAGACCGAGTTCCCGATCCAGGAGCTGAAGGTGAGCCTCCACATAGAGCTGATCCTCCGTGCTCCTGGGCGTCCTGGTCCCTTTGCTGCGGCTGCCGCTGCTCCGAGACTCCATCAGGCCTGTGACCAGGGGATTGCGGAAGTCGCGAGTCTGGGCCGGGATGTGCCACCCCGCCCGCACGATGGGCGCCTGACCTTTGAACTCGTCGTGTGTGAGATAGACGCCCTGCCGGTGCAGGACGGCGAGTGTGGCCTCGAGCCCATCCTTGGTGACGCCCTGCGCCAAGTCTTCGAAAGTGCAGCCGGCCAGCCGGAACATCTCGTGGTAAGGGTTGCGGGGATTGGAGAAGATCACCTGGCGGGCGGTGTTCAAGAAGGTGGGTGCGCGGTTCTCCAACTGATGCCGGATGACCGCCTCGGGGTTGGGCAGAGGCGTGGTGCGCAGGAATCTGTAGATGCCCAGCGCCATCCGCGAGTAGTAGATTGCTTCATCCAGCATGGCGATCAAGTGGCTCGGCGGCGCAGGCACTCATGGCACCCTCAAAACATCCACCTTAGCGCGAGCTGGATCTGGCGCGAGGTGGTGGTGGTGCTGGTGATCTGGCCGGCGGAGCCGACCCGGCTCAGCGCGCTGGTGAACAAGGTCAGCGCCGACGGGATCTGGAAATTGGGATGGTTGACGACATTAAACGCCTCCACGCGGAGCCGGACGCTCTGGCGCTCCGTACTCCAGAGGACTTTGTGCAGCGCCAGATCCGACGTAACCAGACCCGGCCCCTGGAGCGTGTTGCGGCCGAGGTTGCCGTACATGCCGGCGGGTGGCAGCGCAAAGGCGTTGGGGTCGAACCATTGCAGGGGATCGCCCCGGATCAGGTTCGCGCCGGGTGCGGCGACATACATCGGCCGCTCTCCAGGGTCGCTCGTCCCGCCGCCAGTCAGGCGCGCCCGGTCAAAGCCTATGGTCGGGTTGAACGGCGGCCCCGTCTGCGCCTGCACCAGTCCATAGATTTCCCACCCCCCCAGAACCCTGCCCGCGACGGCGCCCCGGACTTGCGGTAGCACCCAGGAAAAGTTTCCGCCAAAGGTGTGGCGCAAGTCGAAATCCGAGCGCCCGCGATTCAGCCCATAGTTGAACATCGTCGGAACGCCGTCGCTGTTCACGAAATCCCGATTGACGCCATTGCTGCTGTCATCGAGTGACTTGCCCCAGACATACTTGAACTGGAAACCAAAGCCTCCCCTCAACTTCCGCTCGAAGCCCGCTTGGAAGCTGTGATAGGAAGCGTCGAACTGAGTGCGACGCATCTTCATACGGCCGAACGCCGGGTTGAGCCGCGTATCGTCGGCGGGAAAGAACAGGCTCCCGTCCGAGAGCGTCTCCGGGCGGTAAGGATTGACGTCCGTCAGAGTACCAGGGAGATGGACTGCGCGCGAACCCACGTATCCGAACTTGAGCACGGTGTTCCGGGCCAGTTCCTGTTGCACCATGAATTGGTACTGCGCCACGTACGGCTGCTGCAGGTTATAGTCCAGCATGTCCAGCAAGCTCGTGGGCGGGGCGCTCTGGAGCGCCTGAAACAGGTTGGGAAATGCCGGCTTGTTCGCGCTGATTATGTTGAAAAAGGGCGGGACGCGCACACCCCCTATAAACAGCTCCTGGATGCTCAGCAGGTCGTAGAAAATACCAGCACCGGCGCGGATCACGGTCTTGCCGGAACCGAAAGGAAGGATAGCCATGGAAGCGCGGGGAGCGAAGTTGGTTCTCGAGGGATTGGGGAACAACGGTCCGCCCACGGTGAAGGCGGGATCATGCAGGAAGTCCCGAAGCGTCGCGATCTTGCCGTTGGCCTCCGTGGGGGTGGAATAGGGCTCATAGCGAAGGCCCAGCGTGAGGCTGAGACGCGAGCTGGCCCGAAACTCTTCCTGCACAAACACTGAGAAAATGCTCTGGCGCCATCCCCGGATCGTATCGGAGCCCGGCATCATGGCATCTGCCGAAGCCGGGCGCGCCTGGAGGAAGTCCACCAGGGAGCTGAACGTGTACACGCCTTTGGCATCCCGTTCCGACTGCTCGTTGAACCGGACGCGGTCGAAAGCGCCACCGAACCGGAGTGCGTGCGCTCCGTGAATGTGTACCACCGCGTAGTTGAACTGAAAATCGTTGGGGACGAAGCGCTGGGGCATCAGCGCAATACTATTCGCCGTCAATATACCCAGAGCGGTCAGCCCGGAGGTCATGGCAATGTACCCCATCGGCTGGCCCGGTATGAACGACATGGAAGCCGGGATGGAGGCGGACTGGCTGTCGTCCTGCCTGTTCCACACCCGGCTGAACCCCGCCCGGAAAGCATGAATCGAGCTGGGAGACTGGATGAACTGCGTCTCGGTGTGCAGGAAGTGATAGTGGGAATCGTTGAGACCCAAGAAAACATGCAGAGGGTCCGGGCTGGAGGTTACGGCGTCGTCGAAGGTGTAACGGACCGCAGAACGCAGGCGGCTCGAGAAGACGGCATCCAACTTGCCGGTGACGTAGTCTTCGCGCGAGGAGGTGATGCCTTCGCTGACGAACTGGCCGGTCCCGTCGCCGTAGTCGCGCCCGTTAGGCAGCGGATACAGGTTCAAGTAGGGGACCACCTGCGGCGCTACGGAAACCGTGCGCCCCGGCAGGTTGCCCTGGCGAGCCTCGGCCGTCGGTGTCACCGCGGCGAGCGTCTGGCCGGAAGTCAACCGGATGCCTTCGTAGTTCGCCATGAAGAACAGGCTGTTGCGGCGCAGCGGCCCGCTCAGCAGGCCGCCGAACTGGTTCTTGCGCAGCGGCGGAATTCTCTCCCCCGCGGGATCGAAGAAGTTCTTGGCGTCCAGCGCGCTGTTGCGCAGAAACTCGTACGCGCTGCCGTGCCACTCGTTCGATCCCGATTTCGAGACGGCGATGAAGGGCGCGCCACCGCCCCGCCCAAACTCGGCGTCGAAGGGGCTGGAGACCAACTGCAATTCCTGAATGCTCTCCAGACCCAGCAGCTTCCCGACCGCGCTGGACGGCGCCGAGCCCGTGGCGTCGTTGATGTAAATCCCGTCCATGCGGAAGCTGTTCTGAACGGGGCGGGCGCCGTTTACCGACACGTGGATTCCGCCGCCTTCGGTAAAGGTCTTGGAGGCGTTTGTGGTCACTGTGGCGCCAGGCTGCTGCGACGAAAGATCGAACAGGTCCCGGCCGTTGAGCGGGAGCGACTCCAATTTCTTCTGCTCGATGAATCCCCCCCAGTCGCTGGGGGCAGTGCTGATGAGCGGAGCCTCGCCTGGCACCACCACGCTGTCGCGCATCTCACCCAACTCGAGCAGGAAATCCACGCGCACCGCGCGGCCGGCAACCAGTTCCACGCCGCGGCGAATCTCCTTGCGGAAGCCGGTGTGAGAAGCCTCGATCTCGTATCGGCCGGGCGCCAGGCCGGGCGCCAGGTACGAGCCCCGCTCGTCCGTCTGGAGCCGGCGCTGGGCTCCCGTGCGCGTCTCGCTGATCAATAGGGCCGTTCCGGGAGCCGGCATGCCAGCCGGGTCACGCACAATGCCTTCGATCTGACCGGTCGTCTGCGCAGTGACCCCGCCGGCCACAAGCAACACTGCGAGAAGCAACCTGTCAGCTCGCATGGGCCCTCCTGAGAAAGCGATCATCTACCAGCTCCGATAAGTCCATGGGTCGTGAGATGAATTTCCTCCGCGCGGCCCAGCCGGTGAGCAGCCGCAGGCTGTTCAGATTGATGGCGCCGTCCAGGGCGAAGGAGTCGCGGCAGGCCGTCACGGCCCGCTTCACGTCCAGCCCGTAGGCTCTGGCGAATTGCTCCATGAACCGAGGCGTCTTGCCCCGCGCGAATTCCCGCGCGCCGCGCAGGTACGCGGAGAGGAATCTGGCGCCGCGATCCGGGTCGGCCGCCAGCAGGGTCTGGCCGAAAATGATGTAGGAGTGCTGAAACCCGGGATAGATGCTGGCCAGCCCGGGACTATGCACGATCTCGGGCATCGACGCCAAGTCGCGGTCGAAGTCCTCCCCGCCCACCGTGGCGTCCACGCCGCCTCCAAACAGCGCGGCCACGTTCTGCCTGATGTCCAGGCCGATGGTGATCACATCGTTCATAGAGAGGCCGACCGTCGCCAGGTGGGCGTCCAGTGCAAACTGAGCGAAGCCAATGGCCTGTCCGACGGCGACGCGTTTTCCTTTCAATTGCCTGAGATCCGCTAGCCCGTGTGGGAAGGTCCGACGCAGTGCGTAAATGGCGCCAACATCTCCGCAACTTGGAAAGGCAGCCTGACGGCCGGCCACGATTTTGAGTCGTATCCCCTTGATGACGGCATTCAGCAGAGTGACGTTGCAGCCGGTGAAGTAGACATCAATCTTTCCGCCCGCAAGAAGGGCCACCGAGTTCAGAGGAGTCCCGCTTTGCAGGATTTCCAGCTCGAACCCAGCCTCACGGAAAAAGCCCAGCTCATTTGCCAAGTGGAGGCTGCTCGTGCTGAGCCGCCGTACCGCGCCGACACGCAGCTTCTGGAGCGAAGACGCTTTCCGCCGGGAGCAAGCCGATCCGGCCGCCAGGACCATGCCTGTCAGAAAGTCCCTACGCCGCATTGGGCCTCTCCACACCGGAACCAAGAAGATGCAGCGGATGCACTTTCCCAGTCATCGTGGCCAGCGGCTCGGCGATGACCACCTCGACTCCTTCGGCGTGGCTCCACATCCGCGCCGCCAGCGTGCCTCCGTAGA
This sequence comes from Bryobacteraceae bacterium, assembly GCA_050010255.1. GTDB lineage: Bacteria > Acidobacteriota > Terriglobia > Bryobacterales > Bryobacteraceae > JBEKLJ01. Next base: position 25,924 of record JBEKLJ010000008.1, on the reverse strand, counting down.
ACCTGCGGATCTCCTTCAGGAAGCATTCCTTGGCCTTCTCGGGCGAAGCGATGCCGATGCGCGGGCTGACGCGCAGCGTGAGCTGGGTCTGCGTGGCGCCCTCGTGCTCGACCAACTGGTAGTCACCCGGCCCCCCACCCAGGCGCGCCGGCAAGACCTCTTCTAGAATGCGGACGATGTCGGTGCCCACCAGGGTCATCCCTTGCCCGGTCAGTTTACCGAAGCTGCTGATGTCACGCACCTGTTCGGTGAAACCTAGGCGCGAGAACAGGCAGTCGCAGTGCGCCGGCTCGATGACGCCGCTGTCGTCCATCTCGACGTTGATCAGAATGTGGGCCGCGAACGGCAGCAGGTTGGTCAATAGGAGCGCGTTGACTTCCACGTCCGTGAGAGGCGCCCGCCGCCGGTGGCTGATGACCGCCAGGCCGTCGCGAAACACGTGGACGCAGTTGCCGGTCTTCATCTGCCGACAAGCGCGTCCGACCGCGCCAACTTCCGTGATCGGGTAGCCTGTATAGACCTCGGCGCCGGCTTCTTCGATCACCGCGCGCTTGGCATCGGTGAGGGCCTCGCCAGCGACCATGAAAACCGTGCCACGGATATCGAGCCCTGCCCCGAGCGCCGCGGCCGCAACCCGAACGGCGGGGCTGGTGAAGGCGTCCACAACGCAGGCGACGCCTTCGGAGCGGCGCCGGGCGATCCATTCGGCCACGGGCCTGAAATCGTTGCTGGGAAGATACGTTGGAGGCGGCGCTCCCGCGCCCAGCAGATTGCCGAATCGGAGCAAGCTTTGCGTCAGCCAGCGGTAGTGGCCCGAATCGCGCAAACCGCCGCCGACGGCAAACCAGCGATCCACCTCGTACCCTCGCCGATGCGCCCGCAGGCCCGCTCTCAAACCGGATGTGGATGGCAGAATCGGCTTCACTTCGATGTGCGCGCGCCCCTCCAGTCCGTATTCGCGGTCACAAACCAGGTGATGGGCTTCTCGATAGAGCTGTAGTTCGATGCTCTTGGGCGTCCTGGTCCCTTTGCTGCGGCTGCCGCTGCTCAAAGAGTCCAGCAGGCCCACCACCAGCGGATTGCGGAAGTCCGCCGTCCGTGCCGGGATGTGCCGTCCCGAGCGCACGATGGGCGCCTTGCCTTTGAACTCATCGTGTGTGAGATAAACCCCCTGCCGGTGCAAGACAGCGAGCGTGGCCTCCAGCCCGTCCCGGGTAACCGCCTGCGCCAGGTCCTCGAAGGTGCAGCCGGCCAGCCGAAACATCTCATGGTAGGGGTTGTGCGGGTTAGAGAAGATCACCCTGCGGGCGGTGTCCAGGAAGATCGCTTCCCGATTCTCCAACTGATGCCGGATGACGGCTTCAGGATCCGGGAGAGGCCTGGTGCGCAGAAACTTGTAGATGCCCAGGGCCATCCGCGAGTAGTAAACCGCTTCATCCAGCATGGCGATAGAGTGGTCCGGCGGCCTGGTGACTACCGGCCACCGGCACGGTTCCTCCAAGGAATGAGCCGCGTCTCCAGCCACGCCAGGCCGTTGTGGAACACCGCCCCCAAGGCGGCAGTCGTGAAGACGCCGATGTAGAGCTTGTCGGTGGAGAAGGTCTGCCAAGACAGCCAGATCATGCTGCCCAGACCGTTCGTCGAGCTCACCAGCTCAACCGAGATGGTGATAACCAGCGCTCTGCCCAGGGCCACGCGAAGGCCCGTGAAAATCTGCGGCAGGCTGGCCGGCAGATAGACCCGGCGCAGCATGGCGCGCCGGCCTGCACCGTAGTTGCGGGCCAGTTCGATATAGGCCTGGTTCACGCCGCGCACCGCGTCCAGCCCGTGCATGGCCAGCACGATGAAACAGGTGAGCGCGATCGGCACGATGCGCGCCGTCTCGCCGATGCCGACGACCAGCATGAGCATCGGCAGCAGAGCCAGCTTGGGAGTGGAGTTCAGCGCCGAGACGATCGGTTCCAGAGACCGCCGCACCGGACCCACCGCGCCCATGGCCAGGCCGCACGCCAGGCCGATGAACACGCCGATGGAGGAGCCGGTGAGCATGCGCGACAATGTCACGCCCACCTGAGCGGGGAGTTCACCCGATTTCACCATCTCCCAGCCGGCCCCCAGCACTACCGTAGGCGCGGGGAAGAAAAGCGGGTTCAAGATCCCGTGCGAAGCGAGCACTTGCCACAGGGTTACGATGCCCACCGGCAACCACAGCGCCAGCGCGGTGTTTCGCAGTCTCACCACGGGGTCTACCGTCACCGAGCCACCTCCGGGTCAAGAACCCCCACTCGCAGCTCCGCGGCAATTCGCCTTTTGAGCGACAGGAAGTCCTCCGTCAGGGTGCCGGCCGTGGTGCGCGGCCGCGGAAACCGCACCGGGAACTGGGCGACCACGCGACCCGGCTGGCGGCTGAGCACCAGGATGCGGTCGCTGAGCAGAATGGCCTCCTCGACATCGTGGGTCACGAAGACGACGGTTTTGTGATCTTGCTCCCAAAGATCCAGGAGTTGCTGCTGGAGCACCTGCCGCGTCTGGCAGTCGAGAGCGGCGAAGGGCTCGTCCATGAGCATCACCGCTGGGTCGCTCAAAAAGCACCGCGCGACGGCGACCCGCTGCTTCATGCCGAGTGAAAGCTCGTGTGGGTAGGCGTGCTCGCGACTAGCGAAGCCGAGGCGGTCGAGCAGCTTTCGCGCCCGGGCTTCGCGCTCTCGGCGCGGGATGCCCTGCATCTCGCAGCCGAACGCCGCGTTGTCGAGCGTGGTCATCCAGGGGAACAGGTTGTTCTCCTGGCACACCAGCAGCACATCTCGGTTGCGGTCGGCCGGAGAGGCGATCCGTTCCACCTCGCCCTCTTCGGGCGTGATGATGCCTGCCAGCACGCGCAGCAGGGTCGTCTTGCCGCAGCCGCTCGGTCCGACCAGCGTCAGAAACTCCCCCTCGCGGCTCTCGAAGCTCAGGTCACGAAGAGCGCAGACTGATCCCTTTGCCGAGTCGAAGCTGACCCGTAGCTGAGAGCATTGCAGACGCATGGCCGCACGTAACCTCTTGGCTCCGTATTGACCGGAGAACTAGTATCAGGTACTGAACCGAGGCTGGTCAACAAGTCGAGGCCCCTGCGCTCAGCCCGCGCCAGCCGGAGCAGAGGGATCAGACTGATGTGCGCCACTGCTCTGGGCCGGAGGGCAAGCCCACGCTGCCGTCCCCATGTTGCACATACCACACGCAAAAAGGGACGCGAGCAGGCTGAGCCTTTCCTTGGCCCGGTCGACTCCCTTTACCCCGGCTGCCCCTTCTGCGGGAGAAGCAGGGTCTTCCCCGGAACGGTACTAGAACTGCACCTTCGTTACAGCAGTACTGGTCATCCAACGAGGAGTCAGGCCTGAGCCGGATATGGTCCGTTTTCCACGCTTGCCGCTAGCCCGATCTTCTCAGGCCGTTCGAAGCGAGGCGCCGCGCCGCCGCGGCGCCCGCGGTCGAGATCGCGCGGCAGGGTATTCCTGCTATCATCTCTGGGACACCGGTGGGACGGACCACTGACCATGTTGCGCCAGCGCGTTGACCAACCGTACCGGCTCGGGCAAAAAACAGTCCGCGGCCGCCTCGTGATTCCGTCCGGCATCCGCTGCACGCACGCCGCGACCATCCGGAAGTGCTTCCTTGAGGTCCCTCCCGTCGGCGTCATCACCACCAAGAGCATCAGCTATCAGCCCCGCCAGGGGTATCGCGAGCCCATTTATGCCAGGTATGCCCCGGGCTGCTACATCAACGCCGTGGGCCTGGCTAACCCTGGAGCTGCGCAATTCCTCGCGGAGTTCGACGGCGTCGAGATACCCGGCGACAAATTCCTCCTGGTCTCGGTCTTTGGCTCCGACGTCGCAAGTTTCCTGGACGCCGCGCGCACACTGAGGCCGATTGCCGATGGCTTCGAGCTCAACATGTCCTGCCCGCACGCCAAGGGCTACGGCGCGGAGGTGGGCCAGGACAGGGAGCTCCTCAAGAACATAACTCAGGCCGTCGCCGAAGCGGTTGAGGCGCCCGTGTTCGTCAAGCTCTCCGCCATTCTGCCGAGCCTCGGCGAGGCTGCCGCGGCTGCCATGGCAGCCGGCGCCGCCGGAATCACCGTCACCAACACGATCGGCCCGGCACTGGCGGCCGTGGGTGAAAGCCCCATCCTTCACAACCAGCTCGGCGGACTGTCCGGGGATGGCATCCGCCCCCTGGGTCTTCGTGCGGTCCAGCAGGTCCGCAGGGCCGTTGGCGAGGGACCTGTCATCATCGGCATGGGCGGCATCGCTTCGCCTGAGCACGTGCGCCAGTATGCCGCTGCCGGAGCGGACCTCTTCGGCGTCGGCAGCGCTCTCACCGGCCTGGACAGCGGCCAGGTGCGGGAGTATCTCACCGCACTCCATTCCGCTCTCTGCCAGGGCGGCGAGGGCGTGCTACACGAGTGTTCCTGCGAGTCCCGCCTCCCCATGGACTACGTGAAGACATGCGTGGCGTCGCGGGTCGATTTCAGCCCGTCGCTCTTCAAGCTGGTGCTCGATACCCTGCCGGAAGATTACGGCGACGGCGGCCTGGCGGGGAAGTTCTTCTTTCTCTGTCTTCCCGGCATCGGCGAGAAACCATTTGCGGTCCTTTCCGCACGCGAGAGAAGCATCATTGTCCGCGTCGCCGGCGCTTTCACGCGCCATCTGGCGAGGCTGCCGATCGGCTCGGAGATCCTGCTCCGGGGGCCTTACGGGCGCGATGTTCCGGCCTTCGAGAACAGCACGCTGGTCTTCGTCGGCGGCGGGACCGGCACCGCATCGCTCCTGGAGATCGCTCAAAGGCTGAGGCAGGGCAACCAGCAGACCTTCGTCCTGGGCGCAAAGTCCCGCGATCAGCTCTTCGACCTGGAGAGCTTTCAGCGCCTGGGAACGGTTGCGGTAGCCACCGACGATGGCAGCGCCGGGTTCCACGGCTACGCCTCGGAGTTGCTCGGACAAGTCCTGGACGGAATGCCGACGCCCGAGAGAGAGCGGGTGGCGTTCATCAACTGCGGCCCGGAACCGATGGTGTGGCGGTGTTTCGAGATCCAGCGGGAAATCGCCGGCGAGGACCGGATCATCGGAGCCATCGAGTACATGACCAGTTGCGGCGTCGGCATTTGCGGGAAGTGCGCCAGTCCGTCTGGCGCGCTCACCTGCATCGACGGCCCGTTCATGCCCTGGCGTGACTTTCAGCCGCTGGCGAAGACACGCCCTGCTTGATGCGGCGAACTCGCCTCAAGTGCACGCCACAGCCCGGGGGCTGATACCTCGCCTCCGCCTCCAGGAAACGGACAGAGGAGTGACCATGGGTCGGGGACGCACAACAGAGGATGGAAACCGGTTTTCGAGAGAGTGCCGGCGCTCCATTGGCATACGTACCCGGGAACCCTTCTCAAACCGGGTCTCCTGCGAACTCGGCGGTCAAGTGGCGGTCTTGTCGCGCAAATGTTACACACGTACTGGTACGCCTAGTCACCCCTGGGTGTTCATTTCAGACCATTTTGTGTTATTGTTACTGCAGTCGCGGCGTCGGCTGATGCAGATGGGGTTGTGTCTGTCCTCATCTATGAACCGTCAGGAACCGGTTTGACCAGCGGACGACCGACGTGGAAAGTCTGGATAACCACAAGTGATGGGCGAGCCCGAGCTGCGTGCGGGGCGATGGCGAGCCAAGGGCGAATTCGTGACCCGCTCCATTGCCGGTGAGACGATCATTGTGCCCGTCAGAGGCCAGGTCGGTGATCTTGAGGCGATTTACACGCTGAACGAGGTGGGTGCGTTCATCTGGGAGATCATTGGGCGTGGCGCCAGCATCAACCAGATCATCGAAGCCGTGTCGAATGAGTTCGAAGTCACGCCAGAGGACGCCGAGAAGGACGCCCGGCAGTTTATTGGTTTGCTCGAAGCGGCTGGAATCGCCGAACCCTCCGACCAGAGGAACTGAAGATGCAGTCAGAGGTCACGGAACAGCGGCCCTATCGCGATTTCAGCGCGCGCTTGCACGGGCTAACCGTGGCCCAGCGGGTCCCTGTCAATGCGGCGATCGAGGTCACCCGCCGCTGTCCGCTCCAGTGCGCCCATTGTTACAACAATCTTCCCATGGGCGACCTGGAGGCAAAGCGCCGCGAGCTGACCTTGCAGGAGCACTGCCGAATCCTGGACGAGATGGCCGAGGCAGGCTGTCTGTGGCTTCTCTACACCGGTGGTGAGATCTTTGCCAGGAAGGACTTCCTGGATATATACACTTACGCCAAAAAGAAGGGGTTCATCATCACCCTCTTCACCAACGGCGCACTCGTCTCCCCAGAAATCGCGGACCATCTGACGGAGTGGCGTCCGTTTTCTATCGAGATCACGCTGTACGGCCGCACCAAGCAGACCTACGAGCGGGTGACGGGCGTACCTGGTTCCCATAAGCGGTGCCTGCGGGGGATTCGCCTCTTGCTCGAGCGTGGCCTCCCCCTGAGTCTCAAGGCGGTGCCGGTTTCCCTCAACCGGCATGAGCTCGGAGAAATGAAGAAGTTCGCCGCGGAGCTGGGGGTGGATTTCAGAGTTGATGCCATGGTGAATCCCCGCATCGACTGCTCCCTAAGGCCGCTGGCAGTAAGGCTCCAGCCGTCGCAGGTCGTCAGGATCGATCTGGACGACCCGGAGCGCGTTGCTGAATGGAGGAAGTTTGCCACGCGTTTCTGTGGTCCCGTGTCTGCGCGCCAGAACTCGCACGAACTATACGAGTGCGGCGGCGGCGTCACCTCCTTTGCCATCGATCCGGAAGGGAAGATGAGCCTGTGCGTACTCTCTTGCCAGGACACTTACGATCTGCGCCGCGGGAGTTTCCGGGAGGGCTGGGAGCGTCATCTCCGGCGGGTGCGCACCGAGAGGAGCAAGCGGGTCACGAAGTGCACAAGCTGCGAGATCAAGGCAATGTGCGGCATGTGTCCGGCCAACGCGGAGTTGGAGACCGGGAATCCCGAGGCTCCGGTGGACTTTCTGTGCCACGTGGCACACCTTAGGGCGAAGGCCATGAATGTGCCCGTGCCCCCCCACGGAGACTGCGAGTACTGCGAGGGGGGAGCGGCGCATCCGATCCTGCTGCACTCAATCGAGTCGCTCCAGGAGCATGGGGCGGAGTGGATCGACTTCAACCACGCTCAGCCGCCCTTCGTTGACCAACGTAGTGCAGCCTCATGACAGGAGAACAACGTCGATGGACGATACGCAAAAGGAAAGCGCTTCGCGGCCAAAGAGGGTCTATCAAAAACCCGAATTGGTCCAGGTCCAATTGAAGCCCGAGGAGGCGGTCTTGGGACACTGCAAGACGAGTGGGCGCCAAGGTCCCGGAGGCGCCAACTGCACATCAGTGACCGCTTGCATGAGCCAGGGCTCTTAGTGTCGGACAGAGCAGAGATGAAAGCTGCCTCTTCCAACTCCGGCGCGTTGACGTTTGGCGTCGGTGATATCACCGTCCGCCTGATGAGCGCCGACCCGCGCCTGAAGCTGGAGGTCCAAGGAGCGGCAGAGCGGTTCCTTGTGACGGGTGCTGAGGCGGACATTCACGTGGAGGCGGCCTGGGGGCAGTTGTCCGACACACCACCGGGCAAGAACCTGTTCGATTCCGGGAGCGTCTGGCAGCTCTACCGTCAGGACGCGGATTACATTTTCCAGTTTAAGTCTCCAACCTGCGGCACCATCCCCTACAAACAGGCCTGCTTCAACTCGAGCTTCACCTCCGGGGAACTGCGCCTCCACGTCGATTACTTTGACCGCAGCCAACCTGTCTATCCACTGGAGTTTCCCCTGGATGAGCTGCTGTTCGTCAATCTGTTGGCAAACGGACGGGGCGTCGAGGTCCACGCCTGCGGCCTGGTGGACTCCGATGGCCGGGGCCATCTGTTTCTCGGCCATTCCGGCGGCGGCAAGTCGACCATGGCAAGGCTGTGGCAGAGAGCGGGCGGAGTACAGGTGTTGAGCGACGACCGCATCATTCTGCGTTCCGCGGGCCAGAGGATCTGGATGTACGGCACACCGTGGCATGGCGAGGCCCGGCTAGCCAGCCCCGCGCGCGTCCCGGTCGCGCAGGTCTTCTTCCTGCGGCACGCACCGCAGAACGGCATCGTCTCGTTGCGTCCGGCCACGGCGGTAGCCAGGCTGATGGCCTGCAGCTTTGTGCCCTTCTACAGTCCCGGCGGGCTGGACTTTACTGTCGCGTTCTTCCAGCAGATGACGCAGAGCATTCCTGTTCGTGAACTCAGCTTCGCGCCCGATGAGCGGGTAGTGGAGTACGTGAGGCAGCAGGCAAGATGAGTTCTCTTGGCAACTCGAAGGCATTTCGTGAGGTGAGCGCCGATCTCTTGAGCCGCGGATACAGTGTGCGCTTTCGGGCGGAAGGCCCAAGCATGCATCGTACAATCCGGGCCGGCGAGGCCATCACGGTGGAACCGGCGCCCGCCTCCGCGTTAGCCGTGGGCGACATCGCGTTTTATCGGACGGCGCGGGGCGTTACGGCCCATCGCATCGCGGCCATCGACAAGACGGGCGCTGTGTATTTCATGCGCGGCGACACGCCGGGCTCGGAAATCGAAGCCGTGGAGCCGGACTGGATTCTCGGCAAAGTTGTGGCAATCGAACGAGGCGGACGCAGCATCGATCCCGCCAGCAGGAATACCAAAATGACAAACTTCATGCTTCAATGTGCATCCCGTGCGCGGCGCCGGGCACTGGTTATGGCCTCTTACCTTCTGGCTTCCCTGGCATTATTGCTCCTGCTCTGCGCCCCGGCGCACGGAGCCGTGGCAGTTGTCACAAGTGCCAGCGTAGGCTTTCTCGGCCCCTCCCCCTACAACTGGACGGTGATCAATACCAGTTCCTGGGGTTGCCCCCCCAGCTCCAACAACTACCTGATGGTGGCAATCTCGTCGCACCACGCTACCGTCACGGGTGTGCAATTAGGGACGGGCTCGAACCAGTGGACCTTGGCGAGCATGGGACTCTCACCCGACCCCAACTCTGGAGACAATCACGTGCAGGTGTTTTACGGTGCCTTGCGGACCTCCGACTGCGTCGCGTCGCAGACGATGACGTTCACGCTGGGCAACGAGTTTGACGGAACCGTGCCGAGCACCGGAACCCCCTTCTACGCGGGGGCGATTGTGTTCTCCGGGACGCTCGGTCCCGGGGCCGCGGTGACGGCGTCCGCGCCGAACAGCACGGGCACCGCCGCTCCCTATCTTCCCGATGTCACAGTGCAAGTGACTGCGCCGGGTACAGACGGGCTGGTATTTGACGTGCTTTCGGTCGACAACGGCCAAGTCACAGTCAACCACGGGTCCGGCCAGACAGCCCTCTGGAGCGGCTTCGTGCAGGCAACTGGCACAGATAGAACCCTGACCGCCTCAGCGACCTACCACGCTGGCGCGGCCTCCGGGACAATCCCGATGAGGGAGTACTGGACGAACAGCGGTAAAGATGGCGCCTACTATATGGCCGGGATTCCGATGGTCGCCGGATCACCCACGCTGGTGAAGGAGCACTCGCTGACCGCGACTGCGCACCCGGAGGGAACGCTGATTGAGTTCTCCACCAGCTATGAAGTATCGAGCCTCGGTTTTAATCTCTACCGGGAACAGAACGGGCAGCGCGTCAAGCTGAACGAGTCGCTGCTGGCGGGCTCCGCGCTGTTTGCCGGCCCCGCGACTCCGCTCACCGCGGGTCGCTCACACTCCTGGTGGGACGACCAGACGACCGGCGGCGCAGCCTCCTACTGGGTGGAGGAAGTTGACCTCAGCGGAGAGCGGACCTGGTTCGGCCCGGCCGTCCCTGGAGCTGCGGTGCAAAGCGCGGTGCAAAGGGATGTCCGGCGCTCCGTCTCCATGGCGAGTTTGGGCGCGACACGGGATTCCGGCGGAACTCCGGCCCGGTTTCTGAGCCGGCTGGGGCAGGAGGCCGTCCCGGCAGGCGCTGCGGCGACCGCCTCGCCGCACCCGCTCGAACAGCTCGCGCAACTGTCTGACAGTGCTGCGAACCGCGAGTCTCAGTGGGAGCTGGCCGCGGGTCCGGCCGTGAAGATCGGTATCCAGTCGGAGGGCTGGTATCGTGTGGGACAGGCGGATCTGCTGGCGGCCGGTCTCGATTTCCGGACCGACCCTCGGACCTTGCAGTTGTATGTGGATGGCGTCCAGCAGCCCATGGTGGTGCAGGGAGAGGCTGACGGCAGACTGGATCCGGGCGACGCCGTGGAGTTTTACGGTGTGGGGCTGGACACGCCGTGGTCCGGCACCCGAACGTACTGGCTGCGAGCCGGGCGGCAAGCCGGCTTGCGCGTGCAGTCTCAGAGCGGATGGGCTCCCGCGGTGCGGCCAGCCACAAGTTTCCCGTTCACGATCGAGTGGCGACCTCGGACCGTCTACTTCGCGGCTTTGTTGAACGGGGACGCGGAGAACTTCTTCGGGCCGGTGCTGACCACGGAGCCGGTCAGCCAGGTGCTGAATGTCGCCCAACTGTATCGGTCGGCGGCGGGCGCTGCCCAGTTGCAGGTATCGCTCCAGGGAGCGACGGCCGGCGCCCACCAGGTCGCGATCCAGCTCAATGGGACCACGGTGGGCACGCTGAAGTTCAGCGGCCAGTCCGTGGGCGTCTCCACGGTGGCGATACCGAACAAGCTGTTACAGGAGGGCGCCAATACCTTGACGCTGGCCGCCGAAGGCGGTGAGTCGGATGTGAGCGTTGTCGATACTGTCCTGCTGACCTATCCCCGCGCCTATGTGGCGGACAGCGGGCCGCTTCGGCTCACGGCTCCCAGCGGCCAGGCGGTGACTATCAGCGGCTTCGCCAGCGCGCAGATCAGGGTAATGGATATCACCGACCCCGGGAACGTCATGTCGATGCTGGGAACGATCGTCCGGCGCAGCGCAGGCAACTATGCGATCACGATAGCAACGCGCGGGCCGGGGACCAGGACGTTGCTGGCCTTCGCGGACGCGCAAGTCGCTCAGCCGGCGAGTATCGCCGCGAATCGCCCGTCTTCATGGCATGCGGCCGGATTGGGCGCCGATATGGTGATGGTCGGCCAGGCGAAGTTCCTCGGCAGTCTGGGGCCGCTGAAGGCACTGCGGGAGAGCCAGGGCCTGACCGTGGCGGTCGTCGACGTCGAGGACCTCTATGACGAATTCAACTACGGCGCCAAGAGCCCCTACGCGCTGAAGAGCTTTCTGGCCTCGGCCGCGGCGAATTGGCATCGAAAGCCGCGGTTCGTGCTGCTCGTGGGTGAGGCCACCTACGACCCCCGGGATTACCTCGGGATCGGTCTTGACCTCGTGCCTACGAAGATGGTGGACACGGCTTTCCTGGAGACGCCGTCGGACGATTGGTTCGCGGACTTCGCCGGCGACGGTGTTCCGCGGATGGCGGTTGGGCGGTTGCCGGTCGTGACGGCAGATGAGGCCACGGCGCTGGTGAACAAGATCGTCGGGTACGAACAATCGCGCGGCGCGGGTTGGAGGAACCAGGTACTGCTGGTCACCGGCCAGAACGACGGCGAGAACGATTTCGAGGGCTACACCGCTGCCCTCAAAGCCGTATTGCCGGGCTACCTCGGGGTCTCGGAGATCTCCCAGGGCAGCCTTGGCGCCCATGACCAACTCCTGAACAGCCTGAACGCGGGAGTGGGATTGGTCAACTACTTCGGTCATGGCTCAGACCAGGTCTGGGCAGGCGGTTTGCTGGATTCCTCGGAGGCCGCAGCCCTTACGAACTCCCCCTATCTGCCCTTTGTCGTTTCCATGACCTGCCTGAACGGGTACTTCGTGGACGACGCGTACGGGGAGAGCCTGGCTACAGCGCTGATGAAGGCCCCCGCCGGCGGAGCGATAGCCGTCTGGGCCTCTTCGGGACTGACGAACTCGACGGCGCAGGCACCCTTGGATAAGGCGCTGATGCGGGCACTCTACGTCAACCCTCCTCCAGCGCTCGGCGAGGCCGCAGCCGCCGCCAAGCGGGCCGTGAGCGATCTGGACGTTCGCCGCACCTGGATTTTGTTCGGCGATCCGGCTACGAAGCTACAGTAACTCAGGCGCGATCTGGTCCATGCGGGTCGAGACGGCGCCCGCCTGATGTGGTCCGTCTTCCGCGGGCCACAGGGAGCCGGGCGAGGACCGGATCATCGGAGCCATCGAGTACATGACCAGTTGCGGCGTCGGCATTTGCGGGAAGTGCGCCAGTCCCTCCGGCGCGCTCACCTGCATCGACGGCCCGTTCATGCCCTGGCGTGACTTTCAGCCGCCAGCCCGGATGTTTCACCACAATCGTAGCGAGGCGCGATGAGAGGGCTCGAGATACAAGGCGCGCGACGGCCGGCGCCCGCAGGTCCGTAACGGATCGAGGACGCCGGCCGAGCGCAACGCAGTAGATGCGGCCCTATCGCGCGCCGCAGCAGATTGCTGGTGAAACATCCGGGCTAGCGAAGACACACCCTGCTTGATGCGGCGAACTCGCCGCACGTGCAGGGGCCATGGCTCGACCGGCAGCCGCCCGCGCTATAGCAGCCCGGCCTGAGTGGCTTTGACCAGCGTGTTCCCGGTCAGGGTCACATAGTAGACGCTCGAGCACCCGGTGCACGTTGCGACATTGTCCACCGTGATTCCGCTGGTGCCCCCAGCGGCGCCCAGAATCACAGTATTGACGCTAGTCGCGGTTGGGAACGTCGCAGGGTCGGTGATGTCGATGCTCCGGATGCAGCCGCCGGTCACACCGGTGGAACAGGAGTCCGTAATCCCCGCGAACAGGAAATCCTTAGCGGGTGTAGTACCAGTGTTGTAAAACTCCGTCAGCGGAGAGGCCCTTACGCCAGCGGCAGCGGTCGCGGTCGTCAGTAGAATAGGCCCGTCATGCGTCGTACTACTCATTACCCACCCCGTGGTGAAGCCAATGCGATAGAGTGCCGGCCTGAGGTTGCCCGACCTGTCGTTTCCGACGGCGTACAGATAAGCGCTGCTCAAAGGGCCCGCGTAGTAGGCGTTATTCAAGTCAGGGCCAAATGACGTGGCGCCGTTGGCATCTGCGGAGCCGACGTTCACTCTCACCTGGCTGCCCAAGCTCGTATCCGCTTGGCCGATCACGGAATAGGTTCCGGTTGCGCCGTTGCTGGCTGCGTAGATCTTCCCCCTGGTGCTGTCAACGATTACGGGACGGGAGCTGCCATCGTTGCCTGAAGTCACGGCAAACGTGGTTGAGGACAGCACCGCGGGCGACACCGAATCATCGATGTAGTACACAATGCCATTGAAGTCCTTGTAGAAGACGTGTCTCGTGACCTGATCAAAAACCGGAGTCGACAAGCCTGCCGCGCCAGTCATAGTGACCGGCCATCCGCTGGTCCCCCCCGTCACTTCCGTCGGAGTGCCCTTGAACACGCCCGCGATCTTGTGCACATGGGTGGTGGTGGTGACGTAAGCGACATCGCGCAAGTAGTCCACGAAGGGCGTGGTCGTCGTCGTCTCTCCCAAGAGCACTCTGCTGTCCGTGGCGGTGTTCCCCGTGCCTGGCACAACGGGGTGCGTGGCGTCGGTTCCGTTCCCCGTGCCGGTCGCATAGGTCAGAACGTGGAAGTACGTGCTAGCGCCGTTATTCTCGCTGTAGGCGACCTTCTTGCCATCCAAGGAGAGGACCACCGCTGCCGGTACGGGCCCACTACCCACACTGTAGGCAAACATGAATGCCGGCCCAGTCGCGGTGGGACAGTAACCTGTGCCGCTGGCATTGGTGTAGAGCCGATTCAGCCCAATGATGTTGGCCTGACCGCTCCCAGGGGTCCCGTTGATTCCAGTCACCACGAAGTCCGCGGTGCAGCTTGGGGGCGTCGTTACGTCAAAAGTAAACTTGGCGGGAAACGACTGCGGCCGGACGCTGGCGCCACCCAAGCTGACGCTCCAGTCCCGGCCGCCGGCTGGGGCTGGCCTATTCGGAACGGCCACGCCCTGCAGACTAAGACTGGCGGCGCCCTGCAAACCGACCCTTCCAGCCGCAGCCGCAACCGCATAGCGGCGCCACTGTTGCTGCCAGTAGCGGGGATCGCGGCTGATGTCGATCATCACGCCGATCGAGTCCGGCTGGGAGAAGATAACGTGCCTCTGAGTCCAGTCGGATACCACGCTTACCGGTGTGTGCTTCAGAATGCCTATACCCTGGCCGCTCAACGCAAGCACGGCTAAAACGATCAGAACGGCAACGACAGCGCCTCTCATACTCACCTCACAACGAAACCAGTGCGTGCCGAAAGTCCCGCGAGGGGGCTTCGAGCGGCTCCCGCACACCATCGGCAGGCTAGAATAGAATACCATTCCGGCGTCACGTCTGGAATGGCCATACCGGCCTAGTACTACTAACACGATTCAGGACGTGGCGTGCCTGGTCTTGCTCGAAGACAGCGGTGTGACGCTGCCGGCGCACTCATCGAAGGCCTTTATGAAGCCTGGATAGTACCAAACTGGTGGTACCAAACGCACCATGCGGGACGGCTCTGCTTGCGTTATAATCCGAGAAGAACCACAGCGGGGACCGCGCCGTGGGACGAGAAGGTAAGAGTGTCATTCAAGCGGTGCAGGCCGTGGTTCCAGTTCGCGAACCGAGAAACGGAGAGCTCGAGATGAGCGAGCGCGAGCAGGCAGAAAGGGACTCTCAGCCGGCTGCGGAACCCCCGGCGCAGAAGAAGTCCTACCGGAAGCCGGAATTCCACCGTGAGCGCGTGTTTGAGACCACGGCGCTCGCCTGCGGGAAGATTCAAGTCACCCAGTCGCAGTGCAAGTTCAATCGCAAGAACTCGTGACACGGCGGCGGATTCCGATGCTTGATTCGGCGTGCGTGCGTGAGTCAGTCAAACGCGATCTGGCGCTCGAAGCCTTGGCGTCTTTCGGTGAGATCCGCTTGACCGTGCAAGGAGCCAGCATGATCCCGGCCTTGTGGCCGCGAGATACTCTGCTGGTGCGCCGCACGGACGTCAATCATGTGTCGCCTGGCGACCTTGTGCTCTGCCGGTGGTCCGGCGGCCTGCGGATCCACAGGCTGCTGGCGAAACTGGAAACGGAGGGCGACACGCTCCTGGTGACGCGTGGTGACGCGTTGTCCGAGAACGACCCGCCGGCGCCCGCTTCGGAGCTGCTCGGACGGGTGAGCGCCGTCGTTTCGGGCCAGAACCACCGGGTTCCCCGCCGGCAGTTGAGCGCTGGCGAAGCGCTCCTCGCGTGGCTGGCGCGGCGTTCCACCTGGGCCACGCGCATCCTCGTCGGCGCACGCCGCATGGCGGCCGCCGTCCCCGCGTGGAGGGGATGTTGCCTCCCCTAGGACCCCGTGGCGAAGGTCTCGCAGCCGAATTGGCCGGCACGGCAAATCAACGACTTCGCGCCGCTCCCGGCCCCGAGACTGACTTTCGCCACGGGCTGCTAGCCGCTCCGCGCGCGCTGGAGGTGATCCTGAACATCGGCGATCTGCCGATCGGCCTGCGGACTTCCGACTCCTGTTTCACCGGCATGTTGCAGGAACGTTACGCCGGCTTCCTCACACCCGGCGCGCTGCCCGCCGTGGAATTCGACGTGGAGTTGGTATCGCCGGAGGCGGCGTCCCTGGATGACGACTTGCGAGTTACGACGGCAGCCGGCCGCTGGTGGTTGGAGCGGGGGGACTTTTGGGCGGAGTTCGATCCGGCTGCCCGGCGGGGGCGCATTCGGCAGTCGGCTAACCCGTACTCCATCGACTCGGTGCTGCGCATCGTGCACACGCTGATGCTGGCGGGCACGGGCGGCTTTCTCCTGCATGCAGCCAGCGGTTCGCGGAACGGCAGGGCCTTTCTGTTCGCGGGTCCGTCCGGCGCCGGGAAAACCACGATCGCCAGTTTGGCGCCGACGGACGTTACCTTGTTTACCGACGAAGTCTCCTATGTCCGCAAGCGCCCCGAGGGCTACTGGTGCTACGGCACCCCCTTCACCGGCGAACTGGCGAAGCCGGGAGTGAACGCGTCGGCTCCGGTGGCGGCGCTCTATCTGCTGGCGAAGGGTGACGCCAACCGGCTCGAACCGGTCGGCCCGGCGGAGGCCGCAAGGCGGCTGCTGGAGGACATCCTGTTCTTTGCCCGCGAGAGGGGGCCGGTGGGCCAGTTGTTTCAGGCTGCCTGCGACTTCGTGACTCAGGTACCCACTTACCGGCTGACTTTCGCGCCGGATGCCCGGGTGTGGGAAATGGTTGTATGAGGGCCCAGTACATCGCACGGAGCCCGCGGATTGCTGCCCGGCTGCTGGGCGGTGAGATGATCGTCATCTCGGCCGAGGACTCCGCGCTGTTCAGCCTGAACGATATCGCAACGGCGATCTGGCTCGCCGCGGATGGCCGGACACCGCTTCGCGAGATCGTCGAACAGCGCGTCTGCGCGGAGTACGCGGTCGATCCGGAGACTGCGCTGCGGGACGCCGAGGAGCTGGTTCGGGAGCTATCCGCTCACGGAATCCTGCTAAGCTCGGACCAGCCTTTCCCGGACGCCGCGTGAAGCTCTCAAGGCTGCCCAGATGACTTCTACGATGGAGCGGGTGACCGCCAAGGCCCTGGAGCTGGGCGTCCCGATCAGTGCGCAACTGGACCTGACCTACCGCTGCAACCAGCGTTGCATCCACTGTTACCTCGATCACGACGATCGGGGGGAAATGAGCGCCAGCGAGCTCCGGGATCTTCTGAACCAGATGGCCCGCGCCGGAGTGCTGTTTCTGAGCGTGAGCGGCGGAGAGGTTTTCTTGCGGGAGGACCTCTTTCCGATTCTCGAGCACGCGCGCACGCTCTTGTTCGACGTGAAGTTGAAGACCAATGCCACGCTGATCCGCGAGCGCGACGCCGTGCGCCTGAGCGCGCTCGAAATCAGGCACGTGCAGGTCAGCATCTACTCGCACCGTCCCCAGGTGCACGATTCCATCACCCAGGCGCCGGGTTCCCTGGAGCGCTCGCTGGCCGGCATTCGCCTGCTGCGCGCGCAGGGGATCCGCGTGGTGGTGGCTAACGTCCTGATGCGGCCGAACGCACGGGACCACGCCGGGGTGAAGGCGCTGGCTTCCGAGCTGGAGGCCGAGTACACGATCGACCCGACCATCACCCCCCACTTGAGCCGCGATCGGTCGATCCTCGCGCTGAACGTCCCCCGCGGCGAGCTGGAGCGGATCTTCCGCGACGAGACCCTGGTAGGGGATGTTGCCTGCTTTACCGCTCCACCGGGACCCGTCGACCAGAGCATCCTGAATGGCATCCCGTGCAGCGCGGGTCACACGGCGTGCTACGTGTCACCTTACGGAGAGCTGTACCCCTGCGTGCAGTTCCCGCTGAGCTGCGGCAACGTGCGCTTGCAGCCGTTCGCGGACGTCTGGCGCCATTCGCCGCAGTTCCAGGAAATTCGCTCGATCCGCGCGCGCGACCTGGCGACGTGCTCCTCCTGCGTTCATCTGGGAACCTGCACGCGCTGCCCCGGCCTGGCCTACCTGGAGGGCAACCTGCGCGGGCCGTCCACGGCGGACTGCGAAAAGTCTTTCCTCCGGACGGGAATCGAGCCCGCGCACGCGCTGCCGCTGCGCGATAACAGTGACCGCGCCTCCTGATCGGATCGAGTGGCTTGCACGAAAGTCGTGAGAGCCGTGGCCTTCAGGAGCGCAGCTTGCGGGGGCGGTTGAAACGCCAGTCGCCGAGGGCCGCCGCGAGAATCGCGATTCCGCACACCAGGACCGCTATGCCCAGAGCGGCGTTCATCACGTTCAACCAGAGCATATCGGATGCCTGCATCTGAAATGCGCCCGCCCCTATTTTGCGCCGGACTGACATGCCTGTCAAGGCCTCCGCACGTGATCGCCCTGAACGAAGCGCGCCTGCGGCGCAAGCCCTGCCCACCGCCTGTCAGATCGACGACTTGTCATCACCTGGATTAGTCGGAGCGTCGGCCCATTCGCGAGATCGCGGGACAGAAAGGTCCATGAGATCCAGGTAGTACCGCTCCAGGCGGCGCACCGCTGCGCCGATCTCGAACTCGTCCCGGCAGCGTTCGAGAGACCGCCGTCCCAACTCACCCCGGAGCGTTTCGTCATTGAGCAGGCGGAGGATCGGCCGGGCAAACGCCTCCGGGTCCCGCGTCCGCACGACGTAGCCTGTGACGCCGTCCTCGATGGCCTCGGCACTGCCCCCTGCATCCGTCGCGACTACCGGCAGGCCCGCCGCCATGTACTCCAGGATGGCGTTGGAGAAACCTTCGCTGTGCGAGCACAGGCAGCCCACCGACATCCGCTTCAGAAAGTCCGGCACGCTGCCTTTCCCCTCCGAGAAGAACACTCGGCTTCCGATGCCAAGCTCGGCTGCGAGCCGCCCGAGTTCGTCCCGAAGCGGTCCCTGTCCCACCAGCAGGAAAGCGGCATCCGGCGCCTCGGCGGCAACGATCTGTGCGGCGCGCAGAAACAGCCCGAGGTCCTTCACCGGCCGGTAGTTCGCCACGATGCCCACCACTGGCGCGTCCTTCGGAATGCCCAGGCCATCCGCCGCGCTCCCCTCCCGGGTGCCTTCGAACCGCGAGAGGTCCACGCCGTTGTGGAGCACGTCGATCTTCTGCGGCGGGATCCCTTCCATCTCCGACACGAACTGCTTCACTCGTTCGGCATTGGCCAGAACGCGGGTCGTACGCCGGTTCACGTACCGCAGAAGCCGCAGTGCGCCGGGCGTGTACCAGTAACCCATGCTTCGGCGGCTCGTAACCAGCCTCCCACAGCGCGACCAGGCAGCCGCCAGCCCTCCCGCGATCGTCGCCTTCGGCATCAGCGTGTGCACGATGTCAATGGCCTGTGCATTGATGTAGCGCCGGATTCTCGAAATCTGCCACAGCCCCGCCGGCCGGTACACGCTCACCACCGGGAAGACTCTTGTCGACGCGCAGTGTGCGGCGAGTTCCCTCAGCCGTGGGCTGTCGAACAGGCAGCACACGTGCACCTCGAATCTGGACTTATCCAGCCGTTGGATCACTTCTGCGGCGTATCGCTCCGTCCCGGCCTCTTCGCCGAGCGTGTCAATCACCAACAGGAGCCTGATCTTGCGCGGCGGCGCCTCGTCATCCGTCTGCGGGTAAGTCGTCATGGCGGGGAATCGGACTCTGGCTGCCGCATTACGCGGGGCCAATCAGATCCCGCACGGGTATTATACCTTGCTGCTTCGCGGCTGATCCGACTCGTGATCGACTGGCTTGATCCGGCCCTGCATTCAACGGAGACCCGGCTGGTGGACTTGAAGCGTGGCAGGGAGGTTTCGTCTTCCTGGAGTGTACGATCACTGAGAAACGCGGTATCCTGTGGAACGTGCGCGGGAGTTTTATGCTGCATCGGCCGTCACTCGCTGCAACCGAACGACCGCGGGGCCGGTTCCGCGAGATGACCGATGAGCGGCACAGCGGATAGGGCGTGAAGCGGACAACCGCGGAACTTAATCGCGTGCTTTGTGGCTGTGGTGGACACTCCTGGACGCGAAATGCCGAAGGGGAACTCAGCAAGAGGGACGGTTTCGTACTCATGCGCATCCGCTGCTGCCAGTTTCGGTGAGAGGGCCGGCTGCCGAGAAAGGGGTTCGATGGAAACGGGCCGGCGGTAGACGCTGGTACCGCACCACAGTCAACCAATGCATGCAGGCTGCGCGCCAGACTTCAGATTGGAAACGAGAGTCGCGGTAGCGAGGAGCATCCGGCCGGAATACGCGATGTTGGCCGAACCGCTTCCGGCTCCGGAGCTCGGCACGGGCCATGTGGTCACAGTAGGGCAGGCCACGCTACGCGAACTGTTTTCGGTTTGGGGTCTCGATGAAGAGGGTGCCGGGACGAAGCGATGGAATCCCCTCGGGGCCCTGATCCCACCGAATGCCCGCGTTGTGCTCAAGCCGAACTGGGTACTTCACTACAACCAGGGCGGAGCCGGTCTCGACTGCCTCCTCACCCACCCCAGCGTCATCGCGGCGGTCCTGGATTATGTGGCGCTGGCGCACCCGTCCGAAGTGGTGGTCGGAGACGCGCCGGTGCAGGGCTGTGATTTTCCGGCGCTGCTGGGCTGGTCTCAAATGGAATCGCTGGCTCGCCGTTTCGGCGCCGGCGGACTCCCAACGAGGGTAACCGACTTCCGTCAGACCGTGCAGCATGGCAGAGGCTACGGGTCTAAACGTACTGAGAATCGCCGGGAGTCTGCCGACGATGTTCTGTTCGACCTCGCTGGGGAAAGTCTCCTGGAAGCCATTTCAGGTGACGCCCAGAGATTCCGGGTGACCCGGTATTCCCCTGATCTGCTGGGTCGCACCCACGCCCCGGGGAGGCACCAGTACCTGATCGCCCGCGAGGTCATCCAGGCGGATGTGGTGATCAATCTTCCGAAACTGAAGTCGCACAAAAAGGCTTGCGTGACCGGAGCTTTGAAGAACATTGTCGGCATTTGTGGCAAGAAGGAGTATCTGCCCCACCACCGCAAGGGGAGTGCCGGCATGGGCGGTGACTGCTATCCGGGCAGTTCATGGCTGAAGCGCCGGGCCGAGGATCTGTTGGATGCAGCGAACCGCAGGCCGGCGGACTGGATGCAGAGGCTGCTCGGCAGATCCGCTGGGGAGGTCGCCCGCTGCGCCCGGCTCTTGGGGGCGGACGACAACCTGGAAGGGTCTTGGTACGGCAACGATACGGTCTGGCGTACCTGCCTTGATCTGCAAAGGATCCTGCGCTATGGCCGGCTCGACGGGTGTTTGGACCCGTTGCCTCAGCGGCTTGTGATTACGATCACGGATGCCATCATCGGCGGCGAAGGGGAGGGACCCTTAGCCAACACTCCGATCGCCGCAGGCTTCCTTACGGGGTCGTTGAGCACAGCCGCTGCCGATTGGGTGCATGCGCGCCTGATGGGATTCGACCCGAAACTGATTCCGCTCGTCCGAGAATCGTTCGCGGGTTTCTCGCATCGCCTGGCAGCCTTCCGTCCCGCGGAGATTCGTGTGCGGATGGCCGGCAGGGAACTTCCTGCCCAAGAGATCTGGCCGTTCGCGGGGAAGCGTTTCCGTCCGCCCGAGGGTTGGCGCGGGCATTGCGAACTTCCGGCACCCGAGCACGCCTGACGACACGCTCCACTGACGTAGGTTTCACGCCGGCGCTTCCGGCAGTCCGATAGGTTCTGGTACGCCGGGGTTTGGCAACAGGGCTTGGGGTGTCGACTTACGAAGGCGTTGTATACTCGTGCATGATGGAGAACGGACGGCCGGTCGCCGATTCCTCCGATGCCTAGGTATGTACCTTCGCGGTTACGGAACCCGACGCGAATCAGCTTACCTCCGAGATGGCCGCGGATCTCGCGCGGCCTGCAGCCTGGCAGGAGCAGTTGAAGGAAGGCCACATCCAGAACGGTGTGAGCATGATTGGTCCATCAATCCGTGTCTTGGCCATGATGGAGGCGTATTCCGTGACGGGTCCGGCCAAGAATCTGATTGAGTTTTCCCGCCGGGCCTCTCGGCCCATCGTTGGCCCACCCCGCACCCAGGTCTCGATCGTGACGTTTCAACGCCCTTCCGACAGCTCGCCGAACGCGTTCATTGTGGGGGCGAGAACAGCCGGTCTGGACGTGGACGTGATCCACGAAAGGTGGGCTTTTGACGTAGGAGTCATCCCGCAGTTGCTCGCAGTTGTGTCCGAGCGACAGCCGCACATCATTCAATCACACAACATCAAGTCGCATTTCTTGGTGCGGTACACGGGGTTGAATCGCCGCTATCCGTGGATCGCGTTCCAGCACGGCTACACGGCCACAAACACCAAGATGCTGCTTTACAACCAGCTTGACCGCTGGTCACTCCGGGCGGCGGATCGCGTGGTTACGGTGTGCGGACCGTTCGCCGCCGCGCTGGCGCGGACGGGGGTGCGGCCGGAGCGGATTGTGGTCCGGCACAACGCGGTCGAACCGTTTGTCCCAGCGCCCGAGGCCGAAGTCGCGCGGCTGCGGGCGGCCCTGGGGATTCCCAAGGGAGCCCTGGTGGTGCTCTGTGCCGGGCGCCTGTCCAAGGAGAAAGGTCACGCCGATCTGATTCGAGCGATCGCCGTTGTGGCACAGGGGCGCGGGACGCCACCGTTCCGGTTGGTAGTCGCGGGCGGCGGCCCCGAGCGCGGCTCGATCGAGCGGACCTGCGCCGCGCTGGGACTCGTGGAAAACGTGATCCTGACCGGATACCAGCCGGACCTTCGGGTGTACTACCAGATGGCCGACATGGTGGCGTTGTCCTCGCATACCGAGGGATCGCCCAACGTGCTGCTCGAGGCGATGGCGGCAGGACTGCCCGTGGTGGCGACCCGCGTGGGCGGCGTCCCTGAGATCGCCGGGCACGAAGAGAATGCGCTGCTGGTGGAACCCCGCGACCCGGAGGCGATGGCGGCGGCGCTGGTCCGGCTGCTGCGGGACGAAGACCTGCGGAAGCGGCTGGGCGCGGCCGCCCGAATTGTCACCTTCAAGTACACGCCAGAGGCTTACTTTCGTGGCCTTCTCGACATCTACCGGCAGGTGCTCAGTCTGCGAGGCAAGAAGTGAGAGCGGTGCGCGTCTCGGTCATAGTCCCCCTTTACAACAAGGCGAAGTACGTGATGCGGGCGCTGGCCTCCATCGCAGGCCAGACCTGCGGCGATTATGAAGTGATTGTGGTGGACGATGGCTCTACGGACGGCAGCGGCGAGCTAGCAGCCGGGTTTGGAGACGCGCGTTTCCGGGTAGTGCAGCAGGCCAACGCCGGGCCGGGGGCGGCGCGGAACCGAGGTGTCGCCGAGGCACAGGGCGACCTGATCGCCTTCCTGGACGCCGACGACGCCTGGCTGCCCGAGTACCTGGAGAGCAGCGTGCGCCTGCTCGAGGCCTGCGGCCCGGAAGTCGCCACGGTCACCTCGGGATACATTGACTTCCCGCCCGGGGTTTCCCGCGAGGCCCTGTGGAGGCGGCGTGGAATCACGGAGGGCATTCAAAAAGTCACGCCCTCCACGCCCATCCAGAAACTGGTTCATATGCTGGCCTACATGTGGCCGTGCTCGACGGTGGCCCGGGTCGAAGTGCTGCGGCGCTGGGGCGGCTTCTACGACAGGAACTCCTGCCGGTATGGCGAAGACGCGCTGTTGTTCCTCAAGGTTCTGCTGAACGAATCGGTCTGCTTCCACATGCGCCCGCTCGCGCAGTTCCATCGGGACGCATCTTCGCTGAGCGGCCGCTACCAGGGCACCCGCCCGGTGGAGCCGTTCCTGCTGGATCCGGATGAGGTGGCCTCGGCTTGCCCCGCCGAACTTCTGCCCCTGCTGCGGCAGTTCTATGCGGCGCGCGCGGCCAAGACTGCCGGCGTGCTCGGCTACTGGGGTGACTGCAGGAACGCGCGGCGGCTCTTCAGACAGTTTGTATCGTGGCACGACTGGCGGCTGCCTTTCTTCCTGCCGGGTCTGGTTGGGTGTACACCCCTGGCGCGGATTTTCGGGCCCCCGCTTCTGGCGGCTGCACGACCTCTTCTCCCGGGTGGCCACCGCTGGAAACTGCATGCTGGAGGCAGCAACCGATGATCTCGTGGGCAAGCCGGCTCTGGTGGCACAGGTACCTGGCCCGCAACGCACGGCCCTGGACCGACCTGGATGCATTCCCGGCATTGGATCCCGCGAAACAACGCCGCGAGCTGGCCAGCCGCCTGATGGCGCAGGTGCGCTATTTCGGCAGCCGGGCCGATGCGCTGCCGGAGTGGAAGGAAGCGGCGCGAATCACGGATCCCGACGAGCTGTGGCGCGTCTGGACCGGCCTGCCCGTGCTGACCAAACAGACGCTTCGGGAGCGCTTCCCCGCAGCCGAGATCCGCGACCGCTTCGCCATCCAGGGGAGAATCAACGCGAGCGGCGGATCCACCGGCGAGCCGACGCAGTTCTTCCACGACACCCTGACGCTCAAAACCGCTGTGGCCGGCAACACTTACACGCGGCTGCGCATGGGCTGGCGCCCCGGCATGGCGACCATCATTGTTTGGGGCTCCGAGCGGGACATCGGCCGGCAGACCGCCGGCCAAAGGGTTCGCACGCTGTTGTGGCTGCTGCAGGAGTGCCTGGTTGACGGCTACCACCTGAGCCAGGCGACCGTGGACCGGGTGCTGGAACTCATCCGGGCCAAGCAGCCGGTGGCGATCTACGGCTTCACGTCCATGCTTGAATTTGTCGCACGCGCCGTGCTGGACCGCGGGAACGCGCCGCCGGCCGGAAGCGTGCGCACTGCCTGGAACGGCGGGGAGATGCTGTTTCCCGAACAGGCCCGGGTTTTTGAGCAGGCTTTCGGCGTGCCCCTGCTGAACCGTTACGGGGGCCGCGAGCTTTCCACGATGGCCTGCCAGTTCCAGGCCGGCGGCCCGCTCGAATTACTGCGGCCCTGGCTGTTCCTGGAGGTCCTGGACGACAACGGCAAACCGGCGGAGCCAGGAGCCATGGGCAGGCTCGTGTGGACCAGCACCGTCTGCCGTGGCACCCCGTTCTTGCGCTACGACATCGAGGACCTGGGCGTCTTCGACGCCGCCCACCAGACCGAAGCCGGCATCGGCGCGCTGCGGGAACTCTGCGGCCGGCGCGCCGGATTGATGAAGCTGGCCGACGGAAGGGTCATCAGCAATCTCTACTGGAATCACCTGTTCAAGGAGTTCCCGGAAGTCCGGCAGTTTCAGGTGGTGTACAAGACGAGCGGTGAGATCTGGATTTCGCTGGTTGGGGAGGGGATGCCGGAGCCGCGCGAGGCCCAGTTACGCGAGAAGCTCCGCCATCTGATCGCCGAGATCCCGGTCCGGCTGTTGTGGACCGATCGGATTGCCCGCAACGCGCAAGGCAAGCTCATTCAGGTGGTCCGCGAGCAGGATGCCTCCGCCGGATAGCCGGCGTTCGACGCTCACGGATCATCCCCCTGTTTCGCCGCCAGCGCGGCGTAGAAGTCTTCCAGCCGCTGCACGGCCCCGCGGATCTCGAATCTTTACCGGCAGCGCTCCAGGGAGCGCCGTCCCACCTCTTCACGCCGGGTTGCGTCCCGCAAGAGCTCGAGGATATGGCGCTCGGTACCCGCGTCTTCCCCGATCGAGTCGGTACAAAACAGAACAGCGGTTCCACGCATCCGGTGATCTTGAATTGCAGCTCAGCGCGCGGCTGACGGCCCGGCGGTACTACGGTCGGGGTTCCCTCGGCGCGCGATCCAAACCACCGCAACCGCAGCGTACACCATCAGCAGCGTTGCGTTTACGTCGCGAAAGCGGGGGCTCCCCCAAGTGATCAGCGCCATTACCGCCGTGGTCGCGCCGGCCCCATGGAGCACGAGCCAACTCGGGCTCCACCACTGGGCGCTGCGGGTCATGCGGAGCTGGCCGGCTAGAATCAATAAAAGAAACGGCGTGGTACAGACTACGTTCAGCCACACGTAGGCCCGGTTCGGAGAATCGATGTCCGGCAGCCAAAGCCTCACGTACTTGGCCGCTAACAGCGCCGGCATCCATCGGATGTGGCTTTGCACCCATTGCTTTCCCCGGCGCCACTGGCTGCGGTCCCTCTCCACCTCGTCTTTCGCCAGATCCTCGGAGGCGCCGGGCAGTCCTCGGGTGGAAACCCAGCCGCCGTAATGCCTGATGGAGCTGATTACCCAGTCGTTGTTGCCCCCATAGAAGGTTGACCCCCCGTTGGTCGCGATCCAGACCAGCTTTCCGTGGACCACGTAGTTTCGGACGGTCCATGGCAAGACGACCACCAAAAAACCGCAGAGAAGGAGCGCCGCTGGTGCAATCGCGTCCCGGATGGATTTTCTGCGCGACCAGAGCACGATGCCGATCAGCACGGGTGAAATCAACACTGCGAAGGGACG